>CAYTLG010000102.1:0-7060 GCA_964438725.1 uncultured Ruminococcus sp.
GAGTAGGCATTTCAGATGGTGTTTCAGTATACATCGAGCGGAACTTAGGCATCATAAATGTATTTTTGTCTATACCAACTCTTTTCTGCCAAAACAACACACTACCTTGAGATGAGCATTTCACAGCCAAAGCAATAATCAGCATCGGTATTGCAAGAACAATCAACGCAAATGCGGATAAAACAACATCCACTGTACGTTTCACAATTTTTCTATACAATATCACCACTCCATCCCAATATTACCCTCAGCCTAATGCAGCTGATTCGTAAGTTTTTGTTTTATTTGGGGTATTTACCCATACTATACCTATGTCTTCAAGCAGTTTTATCTGCTCTTCTGTGAGGGATTTTCCTGCACGCTTTCCACGGTATATTTGTTTCTGCTCATTCAGCCACTTACAAACCCATATTCCGTCGGGGGCATAGTCGGCAGGCATTTTTTCAAGAGAACCATGCTCATTGAAATACGCTTTTGCGAGGTCATATCTCAGCCGCCACGGGTCCTCCTTTTTCCAGACCATACCGAGTGCGGAGAGTGCTTGCTCTCGTTCAGGTTTCAGCTTACCCGAAATGTACTCCTCACAACGTCTTGACAGCCATTTAAACAGGTTGAAGCCATCGGGAGAGCGATATGTGTATGGCACGCTCAGGTTACCGTATTTTTCGGCATATACAGCGGCGTGTTCAAGTCCCTCATTCCACTGACGGATAAACTTATCTTCCCACTCCATTCCAATGGCATCAAGACGCAGCTTTTTAGCAGGTGGGAATGCATCCGGCTGATTTTTATACTTCTGTCTTAGGTTATTTGTCCACACACCGAGTTTCAGTCTTGTATTCGGGCAGATATAGTTTGAGGGAACATCAAGATTTCCGTTTTTCTTGTAATAATCTACTGCCGCAGAATAGTTACGCTCAAAAAGATAATCGAGCTTATCCCATATCATTCTGAGTTCATCAAGCAGAGCAACACGTTCATCCGTAAGGTAGCGTGTTTTTACTCCACCTGATTTCCATGTACGGAGATTATTTATCCATGAACCGAGCGATACACCGTCATCGGTTACATAGCTTGCTTTTATATCAATATTGCCATGCTCATTGTAATATGATTTCAGGGCAGCATAGTTCCGCTCCCAGTTAAAGTCGGAGGTGTTCTGCCATATCATACCAATTTCATTAAGCTTTTTTATTCTTTCTTCGCTTAGGTGTCCCGATATCTGACCGCTTTTAACACGTCTCTGTGTCATTATCCAGTTACCGAGTGAGTAGCCATCGGGAGTTTTATACCGCTTCGGAACGTTCAAGTTTCCATTGTTTTCGTAATAGGTCTTTGCATAGCCATACATCATATCCCATGAGGCTTCAAGAGTGTCGTTCAGTGCATCGAACAATGCTATTGCGTCACGCACTTCATCTATTACACGAAAACGTTCGTTGACTATTTCATCAGCTTCACCGAGGTCACGGTAATAATTCACTGCGACCTGCATTTCTTCCTGTATTGCGGATATGCTGTACAGATTCTCAAAATTATTTACAATATCGAACACTACTGCGTTCTTATTGCTTGAGGCTGACAATGCACGACCTATCTGCTGTTTATATATGATAGGTGAAATTGTTGGTCGGAGCAGGATAACACCGTCTATATCATCCACATGGACACCTTCGTTCAGCATATCAATACAGAAAAGGAGTTTCAGGTGGTCACTTTTATCATCTTTGAAATCTGCAAATTCACGTGAAGTCATGGGGTCATCGGAATATGCCGAATATACGTGCGGATTCTTATCTACTTTACCGAACCACTCAGGAACCTTTGATATCATCTCACTCATATGCTCTGCATTTGCGGTAAAGACGATGTATTTTCCGTTCGTTTGGGGCATATGCTTTGCGAAAATATCATCAAGACCATCTGCCTTTTCAAGTGTACGCCGCAATGCTTCAAGGTAAATCTCAGCAGAGTCACGCACCGCCTTATTTTTTGCCTGTCTGACCTTTCGCAGATATTTTTCAAGGTCCTTTTGGTAAGAGAATACTGACAGAACATATTTCGGAGGATTCAGTATCCCACGTACTATTGCTTCACCGAGTGTCATTTCGGAAGCAATGTTGCCCTCAAACAACTCATCCGCCATATCACGCTGATTATCGAGGTATCGGATATTTGTCGCTGACAACCCAAGCAACGGTACGTCAGGGTATGCCTTCAGCAGATTCTGTACACCGTTCCCCCACATTTCCGCACCTGCACGATGAAATTCATCGAGTATTATGTAGTCGGGTTTGATATCTGCAAGTTCTTCTTCGCTCATCAGCATCAGCTTTGCGTAGGTGAAGAACGTGATATTTTCAGGAACATAGCCACCCGTAACTTTTTTAATGTTATCGAGCTGTGTCTCAAATATATATGATGACGGAGACAGCCAACAAACCTGTCCATCAGGATTATCATCGCACAGTCTGAAACCTATGAACGATTTTCCTGTTCCTGTCGGATGAATTACCGCTGCCTTTCCGCTTTCCGCAAGCATTTTAACGACAGCTTTATATGCGGCCTCATTATGAGAAAATAAAGAAATCACACGCGCCACCCCTGCTTTCGAAAATCGAAAATTGGAGTGATCCGTGTGATTCTGAGATATTTGCTTGGCATGGAAGGTACACCTTTTTTGCCGCATTATCATTGACAAAAAATTTGATTAGTGCTATAATACATAACATATGATTGTATGAATAAATTTGGAATGATTCCTGTCATCAAACAGTTTTCGGTATGGTGCAAAAGGTGTAGGATTTGTGCCAAATCAGTAAATCGTTGGAAAATTACTTCGGTCACAGTTGGAATTTGTGTAATTTATATCCTGCTTTGTCCAACGCTGAAATGTCGTGTGTGATACTCCCAGAAGCTCCGCAGCACCTCTGCCGGATATCTCGCCTTTCTGCCATTTCAGCTTTATTTTTTCATACTCTTCGGGACGTTCTTTAGGCATTCGTCCGCAGTGTACACCTCTTGCTTTGGCTGCCTCTATTCCTTCTCGTTGACGCTGATGTATAAATTCACGCTCAGTCTGTGCAACATATGAGAGAAGCTGTAATACTATATCAGCTATCAGTGTTCCCATTAAATCACGTCCGTTTCGTGTATCAAGAAGTGGCATATCAAGAACTACTATGTCCACCTTTTTTCTTTTGTCAGTATTCTCCACTGTTCAAGTATTTCATCATAATTTCTTCCAAGCCGATCAATGCTTTTGATTACAAGAGTGTCGTTCGGCTTTAGTTTTTTCAGAAGTCTTTTGTAAAGTGGGCGTTCAAAGTCCTTACCTGACTGTTTTTCGATAATCATATGCGTGCGTTTTACCCCGAACTCTGTCATTGCAAGAACTTGTCTGTCCTCGTTTTGCTCACGTGTACTTACCCTTATGTATGCGTATATCTGCATTTCTGTCTCCTTCAATACGGTATTACGTCTATTGTACCGTACCGCAAGATAACTGTAGCATTTGTCATATAGAATGATTTCAGCAATATATGAATAGTATTTAAAAACTCACTTTTCGGAGGCTGTAATGTCATTCATAGGGTCGGCTATTTTACCAACAGCTATGCTTTGCACGTCGTTTGTTATCATTACTACATTAATCGGACGAAAGACTCAGCATGATAAAGCTAAGAAGGTAATACCATTCTCAAAAAATTCACCGATACGTGCATTGATACTTGCTCTTGCTGGAACGCTTGGTGTCGGAAACATAACGGGAGTTACTGCGGCTATTATATCCGGTGGAATCGGAGCGGTATTTTGGATGTGGGTCGGTTCTCTGCTCGTTATGGCAATAAAATACGCCGAAGTTTATCTTGCAGTCACATACAGACAACGTGACAATGCAGGATTCTTCGGCGGTGCTATGTATTACATTAAAGATGGAACATCAAAATTGCTCGGCACACGGTCGGCGGCGATATTCGGTGGGATATTTGCGGTATTGTGCGTTGCAAACTCACTTATAACCGGAAACATTGTTCAAGCAAATGCGGCAGCTTGTGTGATATCCTCAGGCGGCAGAGTTAAAACAGGTATTATTCTTGCTTTGCTCTTGTTGATATCAATAATTCTCGGAACACATCGTATTGAGAGAATAACGGCATATCTTATCCCTCCGCTGACGACGGTGTATATTATAATGACACTTTATATTATCATATCGGAAGCTACGCTTGCAAAGGAAATTTTCGGAGATATCATAGGTTCGGCTTTCAATGTAAAATCTGCTGTCGGCGGAGGTGTTGGAATCGGCATGAGTAAAGCGGTTCGCTACGGCATAATGCGTGGAATATTCTCAAACGAGGCAGGCTGCGGAACATCTCCGACTGCTCATGCCTCAGCTGAAACGGACTCACCTCATGCTCAGGGAAAGCTCGGTATTGCAGAGGTAATTTTCGATACTCCCGTATTATGTACACTGACCGCATTTATTATGTTAATTGCCGACCGAAAATACTCACTCATTCCATACGGAAGTGAATCTGATGCGGCAGGAGTAACACTTAACGCATTTTCGATGCTCGGTAACTTTCGTTGTATTCTTTCGTTTGTGATAGTGATGTTTGCGTATGCTTCGATAATCGCTCAGATATACTACGGCACGGTTGCAATGGGCTATCTGACAAAAAAGAGAGGGTATATGCTTGTATACTACACCCTCTCGATTTTATGTACTGTATTAGGTTCAATCATTGATTCAGAGACTATGTGGCTATGTGCTGACATTATTCTCGGAACAATGACTTTACTGAATTGTATTGCTTTGATACTTATTCGGCGTGATCTAAAATAACCACATCGGCTTTTGTACCATGGTTTATCTCTATGATTTTTTTCAATACCGCAACTGCTTCACCGATATGATATGCACTGGAAAGACCGTACTCACGGAGTGACAGATATATCTTATCATGTGCGGAGAACTTTGGAGAATAGTTTGTAAGGTAATAGCGGAAATACTTATCAAGAGTTTTATTATACTCTTCACTGCCGTTATTGAGACGTGAAACCCTTGCTTTACCAAAGAGTATCTTTGCTTCTTCATAGTATTTGCTGTTTATGAGATATCCTTTACCATAAAGCTCCGACATACGTCTGTCAAGGAGAGTTTCAAGAGCTTTTTTGTCATCTCCAAACGAAAGCAGGTATGTATCGATATTATAGAGCATGGAGCTTGTAAGCTCATTTGCAGTATCTGACTTAATGGACGAGGATTCGTTTTTTGTATAATATCCTATTACCTCAGCGAGTGCTATCATAAGATCCTGACGTATTCTGTCAAGGTCACTTTCACTCATGAGTCCGACACGTACGGCTTCGACAGCAAGTGTATTGGTATAATTTGCACGGTCTATGTTATTTGTATCAAGTCCGCTGTATGAAACTATATCAGCCATTGTAATCGTCCTCCTCATCGTCATCATCCATGTCTTCTTTTGCAACATCTGGATTCATGATTTCTTCCTTTTGAAGAACTGCTTCACTTTCAAGGAATTCATCGAATGCGTCAAGCTCGTCGATATCATCATCGGCAGCTTCATAAACGTCAGGCTCATAGTAGTCGTGATCCGCAAGACCGTCACTGTCAACGCTTTCAAAATAGCTGTCACCGTATTCTTCACGAACATAGTTATCGGGTGTTTCTCTTGCTCCGACTCCGGGCTTGAGATTGAGCTCATCACGGTCAGCATACCATTTAACATAGTTTTCACCGCTATTGACTTTTCTGATGATACGCTCAGCCTCACGTCCTAGAAGGGTATCTATACTTCCTCGACAGTACAGCTCGAATCTCTCAAAAAGCTCATCTATAAGTGCGTTATCACTTATTTTGTCATCGGTCTCAGTCTTGATGTAATAGAAAAGGTATGTAAGCTCGTTCAGAACATAGGTATAGTTCTCGTTTGTGATATATCGTGATGTGCAGAAGCGTTCGATTATCTTTGTAACGGCCCCTGTACCAATCTCGATACGTTCATTCTCAACGATCGCAGTATTTCTTGTATCCGACAGCTCACGTGCCTCCTCCTCCGTAAGGACAAGACCGTACTTTGATGAGACCTCATTCAGAGCAAGTATCTCCTTTGATACGGGACGGAGGGACATATTCTCAAGTGATATCAATCCATTCATTTACTGTTTCACTTCCTGAATAAAATTAACAAAAAAGTTTTTGTATTTCTATTGACAAAAGATTTAAAATATGCTATACTTAATATGTAAATATGTAATTTTGTACGCATACGATTAATATTACAATTATATCACTTGTCGGGTTCTCTGTCAAGTGGTTTTTTGTTTTTTTCGGGATTATTTTATCGGTCTTGCTTCGAGCATCTTTATCGGAACGCCTTTTTCTGTGAAGTTACGCTCATATTCCGTTACGATATTCCCCTCTGCTCTTTCGGAATTGTGCAGGTCTCTTGTAGAATATACTATTTCAAATCCACATTCGGGGAGAACTTCAACTGTGTAATCGAAAAGTGCATCGTTGTCTGTTTTGAATGCGAAAAGTGCATCGGGCTTTAACACTCTCTTATAGTTTCCAAGGAAAGCAGGGTGAGTAAGTCTTCTTTTTTCATAGTTGCACTTTCTCGCCCAAGGGTCGCTGAAGTTTGCTATGATACCCGAAAGAGAATTATCAGGCATTGCAGCTACTACATCTGCGGCATCGGCAACGATAAAGCGAACATTACCTTTTTTATCAGCGGGAATATTATAAATGTCACCGTTTTTGAAAAGCTGACCATCGGGAGTGAGCCATCCACCGTTTGCACCGAGTGAACCGAGACCTCTGCTCTTTGCGTATTTTTCGACAGCACATACTGCTACGTCGGATATTCTCTCAAGTGCGATATAGTTTCTTTCTGTCTCACGTGCGGAGAGCATTGTTATAAAGTCTCCCTTTCCGCAACCGACCTCAAGGTAAAGCGGTGAGTCATTTCCGAAAATAGTTTCGGGTGCTACCCACTTTTCCGACTCAAACGGATACAAAAGCTCCGAA
>CAYTLG010000103.1:0-6883 GCA_964438725.1 uncultured Ruminococcus sp.
GTGACACTTCTCATAGAACCGCTGAGAAGTACAGAGTCAAATGTATTCACTAATGTTCGTGACAGCGGTATTTTTGTACATGAGCTGAACTTAGCCGGTGTAAAGCTCCTCTTTGATTCATTCCATATGTCAGAGGAGGGAAGTGCTGTTACCGATGTTCGTGATAATTTCGATATTGTGCGACACTGCCATATATCTGAAGCTCCGAAACGCACTATACCCGGTTCATCAGACAGTGGTGACCTTGAATATAATAAGGAATTTATCGCAGAGCTTAAAAAAGGCGGATATGATGGAGTTCTGTCGGTCGAGTGCGGATATATCGATTTCATGACCGATGCAAAGACGGCTCTTGAATATCTGAAAGCTATTGTGTGAGGAATAATATGGAAAAAGTTGTTTTTGAATACAATGCGGTGAGAAAGCATGACTGTGAGCCGGTGTATTTGCCCTTTGACGTTACGACAGAAGGTGATATAACTGCTCTGACTGATGGAAAAAACATCTTTCCCGCATCAAAATACAAGGATGGAGTTATAGCTGTTATCTCGACTGAGGGAGCAGGAAAAATAACTCTTGAACCTTGTGACGGTGAGGTTGGAAACTGTTTAGCTGTACTTGAGAAAGACAGGGTAAACGTCTCGATAAACGGCAAGCATTTTTCAGACTACGTTTTTTCCGGATATAACAAACCGTTTTTCGGTCAGATATTAGATGAAAACGGTATTCCTTTTACGAGACTCGACCTTGAGACTAAAGAACATCCGCACCAGAGATCGCTGTTTATAGCTGTCGGAGATGTTAACGGCATTGACTGTTGGAACGAGCTCGGTAACTACGGACTTGTAAAAAATGTTGCCGTTAACGATGTGGTATCAACCTCTGCTTATGCGACATTTACAGCAGAAAACCGCTGGACTGACATAGACGATACAAAGTCACTCGTAACCGAGAGAACAAAATATACCGTATACAATCAGCCTGCGGACGTAAAGGTTCTCGATATAGAAACAACATTCACAGCAGACTACGGCGATGTGACATTCGGCAAAACCAAGGAAGCAGGTCCTCTCGGAATCAGAGTTCGTGATGAGATGCGTTGCGATATCGGAAACGGAATCATGAAGAACTCGTGGGGCGGAGTAGGAGAAGGTGAATGCTGGGGCAGAAGTGCGGAATGGTGCGATTATTCAGCAGACATTGACGGAATCGGAGACATGGGTGTTACAGTATTTGACTCATGTACAAACGAACGTCATCCTACCGCATGGCATATAAGAGCATACGGTCTTTTCGCTGCTAACAACCTCTACTTCAAAGGTGGATTTACGATAAAAGACGGTGAGAGTATAACTTACCGTTATCGTGTACTGTTCAGAAGAAGAAAAATAAGCGAAGAAGAGTTTAGTGATAGATATGTAATATACACTCTCTCAAAAAAAGCATAAAAAAACACCCGATGGGATGAAGTTAAACTTCTTACTACCCGTCGGGGGTTTTTTGTTAGTTATTCTGTTCAACAAGAGATACATCTGCATAATCTACAACCTTTTCGTGTACCTTTTCGTACATGATGGTCTGTCTTATGGTGTTCTTGTCGTATATTGCTTCAAATTCTTCTACTGAATTAAGACCGTATACATCAATAGCATATTCCTCAGCACCCTCACGATATTCTTCTTCGGTGAGTGTAATTCCCTCAGCACGTGCAATTGCGTACTTTACCATTTCGTCCTTGACATAATCCTCTGCCTGTTCCTGCATGGTAGAGTAGAACTCGTCCTCGGTCATTTTGTAAACTGCCTGAACATAGCTTGCAAACTGAACACCTGCATTTGTTGCATAAGCCTCAATTGATGTTACCATGTCATCATATATCTCTTTAAGCTCTTTTTCGGGATATTTTTTAACGGCGGTGTTGTCTACTATCGTGTCCCAAATCTGAGCATCGATGTTTTGATAATATATTTCCTGATAATGCTCACGGAGACGTTCCTTGATGTGTTCCTCATACTCAGCTGTTGTGTCGTATCCGAGATATGCACGTGCGAAATCATCGTTGTATATAGGAAGTTCCTGCTCACATACGTTGTTTACGTGTACATCAAAGTGAACAGTCTGACCGGAAAGGTCGGGAGACTGAATATAAGGGTCGGGGAATGTGAGCTCAAATGAAAGCTCATCATTTACGTAAGTTCCTATGAGCTTGTCCTCAAATCCGTCAGGCATTGAACCTGTACCGATTGTTACTTCAACGTCCTCTTCAGCACCGTTTTCGAGTGCCTCACCATCTACCGCAGCAACATAGTCAATGAAGAGAGTGTCACCGTATTCAGCACCACGGTCTGTTATGTCTGTGAGCTTTGAGTAATACGAACGAGTGGAAAGAATTTGTCTCTGGATAGCCTCGTCAGTAATGTTTATCGCATATCCCTCGGCAGGAAGTCCCTTGTAATCAGCGAGGTCGATATATTCTGAAAGGTCGTAGTCGTATCTGTATGTAAGAAGGTCGTCCTTTGAACTGCATGAAGCAAGAGCAGTTGTAAGAAGGACTGCTGAAATAATTAATGATGCAATTTTTTTCATTAGATAAACAGTTCCTTGGTTGTATTTGTAATTGGAAATAGTCTGAATATCATGATAACACAATTTTACATGAAATTCAAGAGATATTTCATAAATAGTTCAATTATTCCTGAGCAGTGGAGTGTGATATAGTCTTTTTAAATATCGGAAGTATGATATAAGCTACAATGCACGAGATGCCGCCGTAAATGACGAATA
This sequence comes from uncultured Ruminococcus sp., assembly GCA_964438725.1. Classification (GTDB taxonomy): domain Bacteria; phylum Bacillota; class Clostridia; order Oscillospirales; family CAG-272; genus UMGS1696. Next base: position 2,785 of record CAYTLG010000103.1, read on the forward strand.
TTTCAAGGAAAGCTCCGACTATTGATGCAATTTCCGTGTTTGTGATGTCAACATATGACATAAGGAAGTCAATAAGATATAACAGCTCGGAAACAACTCTCGAAATACAGTACATTATTGATGCAATGATTGCTGCGTTTTCGACAGAGTATTTGCGTTTCTTTCGTGTGTTGTCCGTGGAGTCGTGTTTCATCTTTATGATTCTCGCAACGATGAACGCAAGTATGATGAAAACAAGCTCGTAGATGTAGTTTGTACCAAGCCATATAGCGGTGAGAAGCTCAGTTCCCTCTATCGCACTGGTAAGCAGGTCTATGAGATATCTTACCGCAAAGTCAAGCAGTGTAAAGAGCGAAACTGAAACGAGAGTACGACTGCTTTTTTTATAGGCAAATACCGCAAAAACTACGGCAGAATACGATATCGAACGTCGTATAGAGTCGATTATTGTCGCAAGATATGATGAAAGCGGTTCGACCCATGATGGGAACGCTATATTTGTTGAGCTGAGTGTGCAAAGATATGACATAGCTCTGCCTGTGACTATAAGTATGAGTATAGTCAAACAGTATGTCATAAAGAACTTCGATCCTGATTTCTTTGGAGCGACGTTCACTTGGGACTTTTGATTCATTGTCTGTACCTCTGTTTGTGATATGGTATATCATAGCACAACGGAGTGATTATTTCCACAAGGTTTTGTGAATTTTAAGTGATATTGCCTGATTGTGTGCATATAATTCGGTATATTTCAAAAAATCGGAGGACTATATGATTTCACTTAATGGATGTAAAACCGAGGAAATACGTTATTCACTTGCACATGATTATGAAAGGCTGTGTGAATACATTGACTATATTGCGTCAAAATACAACGAGGTCAGTTTTTTAAGCATAGGAGCAACGGCTGAGGGAAGAATGATACCTGTTGTTCGGCTTGGCAGTGGAGAGCGTGGAAACGTGTACGTTGGCGGAATGGAAGCGTGTGATGTTCTGACACCTGCTGTTTTGCTGAGATTTATCTGCGATTATGTGGATTTCTACACAAGTGGTCGCAGAATGTACGGAATCAATATGCAGTACCTTTGGAAGAACCGAACGATACACATTATTCCGATGCTGAATCCTGATGGATACATGATAAAGCGTAACGGTGCGGATGGCTGTATCATGTGCGAGAGATTGAAAAGATTGAATCTAAACGACGGATATTCCGAGGATGATTTTTCTCACTGGAAATATAACGCCTGCGGAAAGAATGTCACGCATTCATTTGTTGGAAATGTCGGAACTATCGAAAGTGAAGTGCTGAAAAACTATATTGAGTATTATTCCGATACACTGGACGCTGTGCTTGATATTGGTGCTGACTGCGGAATACTGTATTCATCTGAAAAAAATACTCCTGTGAGAGCAAAAACAGTAGCCAGACTTCTTTCAAGAATGAGCGGATATCAGATATCAGTTGACAGTTCAGGAAATCGTATTTCGGATTATGTAATAACCCGTCTTGAGAAAAATGCGTACCATATAGGCTGTCTTGATGACGGTGAGAGCCTTCCGACAAATGGAGAAGATTATATTAAAGCCTATGCCGCACTGCGTGAAGCGTTGTTTTCATGTCCGCTGTTGTAAAGGTGTTTATAGGATTGCTTTTTGTTTGATAATATGATATAATCATTCATAATAATACTGTTCAGATAAAGAAGGATGTAAAAAATGTACGATATCGTTCAGGAAATATGGAAAAATCCGGGGGCACAATATTCTCCGTACCCTGTCTGGAGTTGGAAAGAGAATGACACGGCAGATGAACTTGTAGCCCGTCTCGATTCATTCCATCGAAAGGGAATAGACGCTGTTATTGTGGAAATGCCCGATTGTGGACTTACGGATAATCTTGTTGAGTTATTCCCAGCGGTACTTGAAGCCGCTAAAAAGAGATTTATGCTCGTTATGATATGCGATAGCTTTTTTGCCGGCAAAACTGCTATTATAGATGAAGAAAAACGTGCTGCGGAACGTGTTTTGATGCTGAAGCCTACATCGGAAAGAAGTGCTGATGACGAAGCGATTTTCAGTGTTTACGTAAAGCGTGACGGTGAGCTTCTTGATGACGTTAAGATAGGCTGTGGCGATGGATATGAGCAGTTTGATTTGGTTCTCGGCTACGGAAACACAACGGAAGTCGATATGTTAAATCCATACTCGGCAGAAAAGCTCATTGGAAACGTGCTTGAGAAATACAAAACTGTGATTTCAGGCTATCTTGGCTCAACTGTTGTTGGATTCTACGTCAGACCTGTGAAGCATAACGGACTTCTCTGGAGCTATGGTCTTGAGGAGGAATGGATGACACTTGGAGGAGATATTCCGTCACTTGTGTCACTTCTCATTGAGCCAAAGGTGAAAAAGCTCCGTCGTGAGGCTGAGTTTATATATAACAAAATGCTCCACGCAAAACTTACTTCAGCATATCTTGAACCTGTGTCAAAATGGTGTCGTGAGCATGGAATCGGACTTTGCGGAAGTATCAACGGCGATGTAGCGGATGTAGTTTTAGCTTCAAATTTTGATGTTCCCGCATCACTTTTCGGCCATGACAACGGTGATGACATTCGCATGAAAGCGATATCCGATACTGCACGTCACAGAGGAATAGCACACGCCGCCGCTGAGGTAAATTGCGGTTTTACAGCAGTATCTCCCGATAAACTCATGTGTGAGATAAACCGTGCAATTACATTCGGTTCAAGCATGGTGATTCAAGATGATTTTTCGAGTGATATTCCCGATAATTCTCCTGTATGGTGCGAGTATAAAAAGGTTGCCTCATATATAAAGAGAATGACATGGCTTAATTCAACCGGAACAAACGAGCCGTCCTGTGCTGTATTGTGTTCTTCGGACTATATCCCCGATGTTCCAGTTAAAAAGCTGTATTCGCTTGGATATACGTTCAATTATCTTACAATTGATGATTTAATGAACAAGGCTCATGTACACGATGGAGAGATACATATCGACAGATACGCATACAAAGCACTCCTTGTTGATACAAGACTTCGACTCAGCACGGAAATAGTTGAAAAAATCGGCAGATTCGTCACTCAGGATGGGCTTATGTACCGTGGAACAGACTTTGCCTCGTTTGCGGAAAAGCATCTTACAAAAGGAATCAGATTTGTTTCCGATAAAAACGGAGATGATATCACTTTCCTGCATATGACAAAAAGTGGATGTCCGTTCTGCGTTATGATAAACCATTCAGACAGTGTGGTAAGTGGAAAGCTCATTACAAGCGACAACTATTCAGCAAACAGATTTGATGCTTTCAATGGAAAAACAACTCCTGAGTATGCTGAAATGACGGACAACGGTTTTGAATATGCAATAAGCATAGCGGAGCATTCTTCTGTTGTGATTGGCTTTGACCCGGACAGTCTTGTCAGACTTAAAAACGAAGAAGAGCAGACATTGACCCTTGCAGAGATTAAGTCACTCCCTGTATGGGACAGTATGCTGTTTGATGTTCGTGAGGATACAAAGAAGGTTGTTATAGTTGCGGAAGATATAAACGGTGTTACAGCGGTGAAAATAAACGGTGAGAATGCCGGAAGATTTATTTTCAGACCATACTCAATAGATGTAAGTAAGCTGGTCAATATCGGTGAAAACAAAGTAGAGCTTGAATTATGCGGAGCTGAAGTTGAACACGACAAAAAACTCTGCTCAGGACTCAAGGCAATGCTTTACAGAGATTAAATGAATATAAAAAAGGGAAGACTTTTAAAGCCTTCCCTGATTTTTTTGTTATGCTATATTATTCAGCGATTGTGATTTCAACTTCGTGACCACAAGCAGCAGACTTGTTGATACCGTCGATGATAGCTTGGTTGTAGAGGATCTGAGATGTGGGAACAGGAGCAGGTCCGTTTGTCTTAACAGCGTCAAGGAACGAACGAATCTTCTTGTCGAACAGACCACCCTTACCGGAGTTCTGGAGAATCGGAATAACGGTTTCGGTCTGAGCACCGCAAACGTCATGATAAAGTGTCATAGCACCACCAACAGAGCCGTTCCAGCAGTCTGTTGAAGG
>CAYTLG010000104.1:0-2091 GCA_964438725.1 uncultured Ruminococcus sp.
TCTTGGAACCGATATTCTTCCTAAGCTCCCTCAGGATACAACGGACAGAAACCGTACCTCTCCCTTTGCGTTCACAGGTAATAAGTTTGAGTTCCGTATGGTTGGTGCCTCAAGCTCAATAGCTGACTGTAATACTGTGCTCAACACCGCAGTAGCTGAATCACTCAGACAGTTTGCCGACATTCTTGAAACCGCAGGCAACTTCCAGGAAGAGCTGAACCACCTCATAAGAGACACAATAAAGAAGCACAAGAGAATAATCTTCAACGGAAACGGCTACAACGATGAATGGATTGAGGAAGCCACCGATAAGAGAGGACTTCTCAATCTCCGTTCAACTCCCGAAGCTCTTACGATGTTCCTCACAGAAAAGAACATTGAGCTTTTCAAGATACATCACGTATACACCGAAACCGAAATGCGTTCAAGATACGAGATAATGCTCGAAAACTACGTTAAGACCACAAAAATCGAAGCTAACGTAATGATTGACATGGTTCACAAACAGATACTTCCCGCTATCGGTGACTATACAAAGACCGTATGTGATACAGGACTTGCTAAAAAAGCCCTCTCCTCTACAATATCCACAAAGCATGAAGAACAGCTTGCCGCAAGACTTTCTTCACTTACAGATTCAATAGCAGAGCTTACATCGCGTCTTGAGGATGAACTTAAAGTGGTCAACAAGATAAGCGACATGACCGAGGCTTCATTTACAATAAAGGGTAAGATAATCATAACAATGGAAAAGCTCCGTGAAGTGTGCGACGAGGCCGAGACAATTACAGACGAAAAGTTCTGGAGATACCCGACCTACGCAAAGCTCCTTTTCGGAATTTCGTAATAATCAATGTATATATTCCTTCTTTATGGCAAGAATAATCACGAAGCTATTCTTTACATGAGGAAGGAATTTTTATTATGTCAAGCGTATCAACGAAAAAGCAGAACCGTATACTTCTTGTATCTCTCACGGCAGTTCTTGCTTGCATGGCAATACTCATTGCAGTAACGGGAGGTGCTAATAAAAAAAAGGCAGACAAACTCCAGAATGACACAAGCGAGACTATTACCGAAACTGTAAAAGGAACAAAAAAAGGCGAAAAATCGGAATCTTCAAAGGAAACCGAAACAGAAGAAGAATCAAAAATCGACAAAAATCACCTCAAAGAAGAAAAAAAGGAAAGTGAAGCCGAGAACACTGAAAAAAAGGATGCTGAAGCTATAGCAATAAACGATACTACCCTACCGCAGTTTGTCTGCCCCGTTGACGGTATAGTTTTAAAGGAACATTCTGACAATATTCCGGTATATTCGTACACTATGGAAGACTACCGACTTCACAACGGGATAGACATTGCGGCATCCGTTGGTACTCCTGTATATGCTGCTGCGGATGGCACTGTAAGTGAAATAAACGATGACCCGATGATGGGTGTTTGTGTTTCAATCGCTCATTCGGGAGGTGCTGTGACCTGTTACAAGGGACTTTCGGAAGAATCACTTGGAATGATGACAGTCGGAGACGATGTTTCATGCGGACAGGTCATTGGTTCGGCAGGTAACACAGCTCTAATCGAAAGTGCGGAGGAAAATCACGTTCACTTTGAGCTTACCGTAAACGGGGAACAGCAAAATCCTGCGGAATATATTAAGATAACAAAAATCTCCGACATAACCGAGGGATAAAAACAAAAAGTGCAGATACTTCTTACAAGTCTGCACTTTTTTAGTTTATATTAAATTACTCTTCGTCTTCAAGAGCATCTTTTCTTGAAAGATTGAATCTGCCCTTTTCATCGATTCCGAGGAATTTTACTTTGATTCTGTCGCCGACATTGCAAACGTCTTCAACCTTTTCAGTACGCTTCTTGTCGAGCTTGGAAATATGTACCATACCTTCCTTCTTGGGAGCAAACTCAACGAATGCACCAATCGGAATGATTCTTGTTACAACGCCTTCGTAAATCTCGCCTGCTACGGGTTCAAAGATGATTCCTTCAATCATAGCCTTTGCTGCATCGAGGGAAGCCTTATCTACACCGGAAATGAATACGGAACCGTCTTCCTCAATATCAACCTTTGCAC
>CAYTLG010000104.1:2101-6829 GCA_964438725.1 uncultured Ruminococcus sp.
CTTACCGATAACGTCCGCAATCTTATCTACAGGAACCTTCATTGTTATCATCTTGGGTGCGTATTCAGAAACCTCTGCTCTGGGAGCGGGAATAGCCTTGAGAATTACTTCATCAATGATATAATCACGACCCTTGTGTGTAACTGCAAGAGCTTCCTTGATAATTTCAGGTGTAAGACCGTCTATCTTGAGGTCCATCTGAATAGAGGTGATACCCTTATGAGTACCTGCAACCTTAAAGTCCATGTCGCCGAAGAAATCTTCAAGACCCTGGATATCTATCATAGTCATCCATCTGTCGCCCTCTGTGATAAGACCGCAGGAGATGCCTGCAACGGGAGCTTTAATCGGAACACCTGCATCCATAAGTGCAAGCGTAGAGCCGCAAACAGAAGCCTGTGATGTAGAACCGTTTGAGCTGATTACTTCGGATACGCAACGGATAGCGTAGGGGAATTCTTCAACGGAAGGAAGTACGGGGATAAGAGAACGCTCTGCAAGAGCACCATGTCCGATTTCACGTCTGCCGGGGCTTCTTACTGCCTTAGCTTCACCTGTGGAATAGCCGGGCATATTGTAGTGGTGCATATAACGCTTTGTTTCTTCTTCAGAGATACCATCGAGAAGCTGTACATCGGAAATAGAACCGAGTGTTGCTACGGTAAGAACCTGAGTCTGACCTCTTGTGAACATACCGGAACCGTGGTCACGATTGAAGAGGTGTACTTCAGCGGCGAGAGGACGAATCTGATCCATTCTTCTGCCGTCAACACGCTTCTGTTCATCGAGGAGCCAACGTCTTACGATCTTCTTCTGTACCTTATAGAGAACTTCGTCAAGCACCTTGCGATTTTCTTCGGAGTCTTCCTTATCGAACTCTGCGTAAACTGCGTCATAAATGGGAGCCATTCTTGCATCACGCACGTTCTTGTCATCTGTATCAAGAGCCTTCTTTACATCCTCTGCACAGAAATCATAAACTGCATCGAGAAGTTCAAACGGAATTTCAGCGGAAGGATAATCGAACTTAGGCTTACCTATCTGAGCCTTGATATCTTCGATGAATGCACAGAGCTTCTTGATTTCTTCATGTGCGAGCATGATAGCTTCGAACATCTTGTCATCGGGAACTTCAGCAGCACCTGCTTCAATCATTACTACCTTCTGAGCGGTACCTGCAACTGTAAGTTCGAGTGAAGAACGCTCTCTCTGTTCAGCGGTCGGGTTAATGATAAGTCCTTCTTCTTCTGTAAGACCTACGAACACACCGCCGATAGGACCATTCCACGGAATATCAGAGATGGAAAGAGCGATGGACGCACCTACCATAGCTGCGATTTCAGGTGAGCAGTCGTGGTCAACGGAAAGAACGAGGAGTGAAAGAACGATATCGTTACGGAGATCCTTCGGGAAAAGAGGACGGATAGGTCTGTCTATAACGCGGGATGTGAGTATAGCCTTTTCGCTGGGTCTTCCCTCTCTCTTGAGATAGGAACCGGGGATTCTTCCGACAGCGTAGAGTCTCTCTTCAAAGTCGATGGAAAGAGGAAGGAAATCTATACCGTCACGGGGTCTTTCGGAAGCCGTAGCACAGCAAAGAACAGCGGTTTCGCCGTATCTTACAAGGACAGAGCCGTTTGCAAGACCTGCCATCTTTCCCGACTCGATAACAAGAGGACGACCTGCAAAATCATAGGAGAAGGTTTTATAATTCTCAAACATTGTCATGAGCCTTTCTTATATCTAAAATAAATGAATTAACATATATAAAACCGAGCCTGAATAACAGTGCATCGGTGAAAAACACGTAAATAAAACCGTACTGCGGCGTTGATTGATTTACTCATCCGCGCCGCAGACAGTCTATTCACAATAGGGTAATGCGGACAAACTACCGCACAGTCAACGGGAATCCCTTGCGAGACACCCTCTGACGAAGTAAAGTCGGAACTTATCTTCTGAGACCGAGCTTTTCAACGATAGCACGGTATCTTTCGATATCGTTTTCCTTGAGGTAGCCGAGAAGGTTACGTCTGTGACCAACCATCTTGTTAAGACCGCGACGGCTGTGGTGGTCCTTCTTGTTTACCTTGAGGTGCTCAGTGAGAGCTTCGATTCTGCTTGTAAGGATAGCGATCTGAACTTCAGGAGAACCTGTGTCACCTTCGTGTACCTTATAAGTGTCGATAATTTCCTGCTTCTTTTCCTTTGTCATCATGGCTGTTGTTTCCTTTCACCTTGAAAAAATATTTTTTACGATCCCCATTTCTCAGCATTCGGCGGGTGAAACAGTCGAATAAAACGACCTTATTCCCGAAAACCGTGACATGGGTGATCCAAGGTATATTATAGCACACAAAACCCCCTTTGTAAATAATTCTGACGAAAGTTTTTCCCCTTATGCAGTATTTTTTTGACTTAAAATATACTTTAAATTTATATAAACTCTTGACGTGACGGAAAAAACATGGTATAATGTATCTACCTCTGGCGGAGGGTCTTTTTTTCGTGTGCATCATTTCGGTCATGACGTGCATACGTTTCCCCATCAGAGGGAGGTACATTATTAATGACCGCATTTTACGGTCAAATTTTCTAGGGAGGTGCCGATAGATGAGAGTTAAGATCACTCTTGCTTGCAGCGAATGCAAACAGCGTAATTATGACACAAAGAAGAACAAGAAAAACGACCCCGACAGACTCGAACTCAATAAATACTGCCGTTTCTGCCGTAAGCACACACTTCACAAGGAAACCAAGTAAACCATAAGGAGTATTTGATATGGCTGAAAACGAAAAGAACACCGAGGTTAAGAAAAATGACGTGCAGAAGTCCGAGAAAGCAAAATCGGATAAGCCGTCTGCCTGGGAGCGAATCAAAGCTTGGTTTAAATCGGTAAAGTCCGAGTGCAAGAAGATTAACTGGGCAAGCTGGAAGAGCGTACGTTCCAACAGCATCGTAGTTATCGTATGCGTAGTTATCTTCTCCGCTGTTCTCGCAATTCTTGACTATTGCTTCTCCGGAGCTATTGTCGGTCTCAGCCGTCTGTTCTGAGAAGCCGTTGCTTCGATGTCATTCCGCAAACCTGAGTCAGGGAGGATAATGATTTTATGAGCGATATTAATGAGATGAACGAGGGTCTGCGTTGGTATGTTGCACATACTTATTCGGGCTACGAAAATAAAGTCAAAGCTAATCTGGAAAAGATAGTCGAGAACAGAGGTCTCGGTCATCTTATCACAGATATCAGAATTCCGACGGAAGTCGTTGTCGAATCCGACGGAGGCAAAGAGCGTGAGGTTGAATCTAAGGTATTCCCCGCTTACGTTCTTATTAAAATGGTCATGACCGATGAAACCTGGCACGTTGTCAGAAATATTACAGGCGTAACTGGCTTTGTGGGACCAGGATCTAAACCCGTTCCGCTCAGCGAGGAAGAAGCCGCTGCTATCATCAAGGAAGATGTTACTCCCACAACACATCTTGCATTTGCTGTCGGAGACCGTGTGAACATAATCGACGGTGTATTCCGTGGTTATACAGGTACACTTTCTGCTTATGATGATTCGACCGGCGAGGCTACTGTTATAGTATCCACCGTCGGCAGAGATATCCCTGTTAAGCTCGATAAAAAGCTTATCGAAAAAACAGAGGACTGATACGGTTCGTCGCTTACCGTATAAAAAGCGTCTAATAAAGTGGGAGGGAGAAAATACTTATCAGTCTCCCGTCATAAACCACATATGGAGGATTATTTGCAATGGCAAAGAAAATAGTTGGCTATGTAAAGCTTCAGCTCAATGCCGGTAAAGCCACAATGCAGCCGCCGGTTGGTCCTGCACTCGGCCCTTACGGTGTTAACGGTATGAACTTCGTTAAGGAGTTCAACGAACGTACAAAGAACGATATCGGACTTATCATCCCCGTAGTTATCACTATCTACGCTGACCGTTCTTTCACATTTATCACAAAGACTCCCCCGGCTCCCGTTCTTATCAAGAAGGCTGCTGGTATTGAAACCGCTTCTCCCGTTCCGAACAAGACCAAGGTTGCTAAGATCACAAAGGATCAGGTTCGCCAGATCGCTGAGACCAAGATGAGAGACCTCAACGCAGGCTCTATCGAAGCAGCTATGAGCATGATCGCAGGTACAGCTCGTTCTATGGGCGTTACCGTTGAAGACTGAGGAGGGCTATAATAATGTTTACAGGAAAAAAGTATACTGACAGCCAGAAGCTGATCGACAAATCCAAGCTCTACGATGGTTCCGAAGCTATGGACCTCGTTTGCCAGACATCCAAGGCTAAGTTCGATGAAACAATCGAAGTTCACCTCCGTCTGGGTGTTGACTCACGTCACGCTGACCAGCAGGTTCGTGGTGCTATCGTTCTTCCTCACGGTACAGGTAAGACCGTTCGCGTTCTCGTATTCGCTAAGGGTGACAAGGCTACCGCTGCTAAAGAAGCAGGTGCTGAATACGTTGGTGACATGGATCTCGTTGAAAAGATCCAGAAGGAAAACTGGTTCGACTTCGACGTTGTTATCGCTACTCCCGACATGATGGGTACTATCGGTCGTCTCGGTCGTGTTCTCGGTCCTAAGGGTCTCATGCCGAACCCCAAGGCTGGTACAGTTACAATGGATGTTGCTAAGGCTGTTAACGAAGCTAAGGCTGGTAAGATCGAGTACCGTCTCGACAAGACCAACATCATCCACTGCCCCATCGG
>CAYTLG010000105.1:0-6751 GCA_964438725.1 uncultured Ruminococcus sp.
GAAAGTGTGTCCTGCCTGAAGCCATATTGCCTCAGCAAGTGTGTTTTCCTGAACCGCAAGCTCCTTTGCATACGAACGTATTCCATCTGCATCTATTTTGAAGCCTGTTGATTCCATTTTTGCAAGAACCTTTGAAAGCGGTATTTCTATCTCATGCATAAGTGAGGTCATTTCTTCATCCGCAAGAGTTTTTTCGCTGTCTTTCCATATTTTGAACATTGCAGCTGTTTTTTCGGCAGGTGATGAGGCTTCTTTTCCACAATATTCAAGTGAAAGCTGTGACAGCTCATATTTGCTCTTTCCGGGTGTAATGAGATATGCAGCAAGCATGGTATCATACACGCAGTCCGCATCACTGAGAGACAGCATTCTCATGAGATTTTTCAAATCGTGGCATACGATACGGCTGTTTTTGACGTACTCTGCCATTACATCGGATTTCGCACCACTCATCATTGCTATATTGATGCCATCCACTGTGACTGCCGCAAAACTGCCATCACAATAAAGCACAATGGTATCGTCATATTTCGGGAGAGTCTGGACAAACTCTACATTGAGTTCAGGCAGTGATGATGATACAGAGGAAACATTGTCAAGTCCGAACTTGGCAGCCATTGTATTAAGCTCAAGCTCGGTGCAAAGCTCGACAAACTTCTCTGAATCGACAGCTCTTTCCGCAAACAGCTCCTCGGACGAACATATCGGAGCTTCTTTTGATATTCTCGCAAGGTCTCTCGACATATATGCACTTTCTTTTCCCTCTGTCAGCTTTTTTGTAACGGATGCCGTTTGTCCGAAGTAGTTTTCGCTTGCATAAAGTGAATCAAGGTCTCCGGCGGTCTGTATCAGCTTGAGTGCGGTTTTTTCTCCAATACCTGCCACACCGGGAATATTGTCTGAGGTATCTCCCATGAGTGCCTTTACGTCCACGAACTGTGATGGTGAAATTCCATATTCACTCATGAATCTGTCAGGCGTAAACTCAATATCTTCCTTGGTCTTTGCAAGAACGACAGTGGTTTTATCTGTAATAAGCTGGAGTGAGTCACGGTCACCTGTAAGAATATACGTAAATATGCCATTTTCTTCAGCCATTCTTGCACCCGTTCCGATGATATCGTCAGCTTCATATCCCGGACATTCTATGACCTTGAATCCGAGAGCTTCAGCAGCCTTTTTTGCGTATGGCATTTGCTCACGCAATTCATCAGGCATACCCTTTCTGGTTCCCTTGTACGCTGAATAAGCCTTATGTCTGAATGTCGGCTCGTGAACATCGAAGGCACACGCAAAATAATCTGGTGAGAGTGCGTCGAGATGTTTTTTTATTATCGAAAGAAAGCCGTAGACTGCATTTGTTGGTATACCGCTTTTTGTTGATAGTGGACGGATACCGTAAAAAGCACGGTTTACGATACTGTTTCCGTCGATTATAAGAAATTTTTTCATAATATCAGTACCACATTATTTAGTTCATTATATTCTTGATTATATCATATTTTTGCCCAATTGAAAACATTTTTTCAAAAAAACAGGTTGTTATTGCTTTTTATCTTACAATAATGTATAATATCAATGTAATTACAGTATAAAAGGAGTTATTTATGAAGTCTCTGACCGCATTTGCCGCAGCCGCACTTTGTCTCCTTTCCCTCTCTGCTTGCGATGCCATCGGTGTTTACAAGCTCGATAATGACCTTCCGCCGATAATGAATTCCGTGACTCAGTATCCGTTTATAACATCGGTTGAGATTGAAAAGCCCGACGGTTCTCTCGTTGCTCTGACAAGCCCTGAAGATATAAATACCATACGCATGAAATTTGAAGGAATAAAGTGTCTCAAGGAGGACATGGACGACGACCCGCTCTTGTACACAGTAACCTTCATCACCACAGGTTCACCTTTTTCAATCGAAATTTATTCGGATGACGAAATCATGACGGGTGGGATTTATTACGAAATAGAACGTGGCGGCGTAGACCTTTTCTATCTCGAAGGACTGTTTGATTAAATCGATTTAATATTAATATCAGATTAAAAATAGCGGTGTACTATTGACAAATCAATGAAAATGTCGGATAATAATACACAGCATATAATATTTATAAAATGGAGGAGCAAATCATGAAAATAGGAGCTCAGCTATATACAGTACGTGACTTTTGCAAGACACTTGATGATTTTTCCGAAACTCTGAAAAAGGTTGCCGATATCGGTTACACAACAGTTCAGGTTTCAGGTACCTGTCCTTACGAAGCAGATTGGCTTGATGAACAGCTCAAGAAAAACGGACTCACCTGCGGTATTACTCACTTTGACTACAACAAGATAGTAAATGATACCGAAAACACCATTAACTTCCACAAGCAGTTCGGCTGCCGTTACATCGGTCTCGGTTATCCTCCGAATGGTGCTGCAGGATATGAAAATCTCCTCGTTCAGCTTAAAGAGCCTGCACAGAAGATTCACGATGCCGGTCTCCAGTTCTCTTATCATAACCACGATATAGAGTACAATCGCATTCTCGATGACGGTCGTCCGATGATGCTCCATCTTGCTGAGGAATTTACACCTGAGCAGATGTGCTTCACTCTTGATACATACTGGGTAAAAGCCGGTGGATATGACGTTGTTGAAGAAATCAAGCGTCTCTCCGGCAGACTTCCCGTAGTTCACTACAAGGATATGCTCATTGATGGTGACAACAAGCTCATGTCATGGATCGGTGGCGGTAATACTATGGACTTTGAAAAAATCACCGAAGCCTTCATTGCCGCAGGTTCACTTTACGCATATGTTGAACAGGACAACTGCAACGGAGAAAATCCCTTTGACTGTCTCAAAAAGAGCTACAATTACCTTCACTCCATCGGACTTGACTGATATCCCCGGCACTATATCTCTCAAATAAGGATGTACAATGTTTGATTTTTTAATTGCGTTGATTGGTCTGTATCTTTTTATGATATGCCCTAAGATCCGTCATCGCAACAACATGGATCTCTTCTGTTCGACACCTCTCGCACACCGTGGAATCCATGACAATAAAACTACCCCCGAAAATTCTCTTCCCGCTTTCCGTGCCGCCGTTGAGGCAGGATGTGGTATAGAGCTTGACGTACAGTTCACCAAGGACAGACAGCTCGTTGTTTTCCATGACGATGACCTTATGCGTATGTGCAGTGACAGCAGACTTGTGCTTGACGTTACATATGATGAGCTTTGTACCATGAGACTTCTTAACAGTGACGAAAAAATTCCGCTTCTTTCAGAGGTTTTGGAAGTAATAGACGGCAAGGTTCCGCTTCTTATCGAAATGAAGAACGCACTCAATGTTGTATGGGAGCTTCCACGTGTTCTCTACTCGATAATGAAGGACTACAAGGGAGTCTATGCTATTGAATCTTTCAATCCACTGTTTCTCAGAAAATATAAGAAGTTCGACAAGACTATCGCACGTGGTATGCTTTCCATGAAGTTCGGTGAGCTGAAAAAGCAGTGCTGCCGTCGTCAGAAGATACTTGCTGTGACGCTCGAAAACCTCATGTGGAACTTTATGGCAAAGCCGGACTTTATAGCATATCGTATCACCGACTACAAGAAAATTGCACTCAGAGTAAATCATTTCCTCGGTGCGACAACCGTAGCGTGGGGTACGTCTGATACCTCCGACATAAACACACGCACAAAGAAATACTTCGATGGCTTCATCTGTGACATAGAACACGCTAAGGAAGCCCTTGAAGGAAAAGAAAAACTGCAATAAAAAATACCCTGTTCACCTATATCACAGATGAGCAGGGATTTTTTTTATTTATTCAGTTCCAGCCATTCAGCATGAGCCTGACGGTTTCCGCAAAGTATTGATGTGTTTTTGCCAAATCCAATCGGTTTTCCAGCCATATCAGTAATAACACCACCGGCTTCGGTTATTATGAGTGAGCCTGCCGCAAAATCCCACGGCGAAAGTGAATATTCAAAGAATATATCGAGAGTACCGGAGGCAACTGAAGCTAAATCAAGAGAAGCCGCTCCGGAACGTCTGATGTCAAGTGTATTCATAAACATTTTATATGCTGTCTCAAACGTAGCTTTTCCGAGCTTTTCTCTTGAATAAGGTGACGTTCCGAATGCGGCAAGGCAGTTTGAAAGGGGCTTGTCCTGTACTTCAAGACGGATGTTTCCTTTCCCACCGCCGAGAGTCACAAATGCACCCTTTCCTTTTTCCGAATAATACATTCTTTCGGAATATGGGTCGTATATCGCACCGTATATCATATCACCTTTGTCACAAAGTCCAACGGATATTGCACTGTAACGTCTGCCGTGAATAAAGTTTGTGGTTCCATCTATCGGGTCGATAATAAAACAAAGTCCACGTTCAAGTGCTGCGGAATTATCGGAGGTCTCTTCTTCTCCGAGAACATCCGCTTCGGGCAGCTGCTTTGTGAGGCTTTCGGTAAGATATTTTTCAACCGCAACATCGTATGCTGTAACGAAATTTGCATCTCCGGCCTTTGCTTTTACCTTTGATGTAATATCATCAGCTTCAAGCATTATTTCAGACGCTTGTCTCATGGCAGCTTTAATAAAATTATACATGATTTATACTCCTTTTTAAATAGGTATAAATTTAATACCGCCGTAATCAGTAAGTCCACCATTCATAAGTGATACTGTCTCACAGCCGAAAAAGTTCTCTTTACTTTCGCCGAAAAGATACACACGACCATCATGATATCCACCACAACCTCCGATAAAACCACAGTTATAGCCGTCAAGTTTTATCTTCTCCTGCGTAAGTCTGCAAGAAATGCCTGTTGACGATAGCAATTTGTAAATCCCAACATCACTCGTAACTACATTTTCTCCGCAGACTATACATGAACAACCTGCATATCCCTGCTTTGTGTCAAGCACAGTCATACCACATTCTTTCGCATATGATAAAAGCTCACGTGATGTTGATTTTTCCCTACAAAGGAGGTACTTTTCTATCACAGCCGTATTCAGCGAAACATCAAGCGGATATTTACGTCCTCTCTCTGCCGATGACAGCACTATATCCACTCCACTCAACTCTGCTATCTCATCTATGAGTGCGGAGTTCTTTTTTACATAGCTTTCAGGGAAAAAAAGCTTTTCGCCAAGGTATGTACATATCATATCGGGATGTGTCGCAACGGGTGTATCTATCTCATCGTCTTTCGGCAGCGGTATTACGTAAAATTCCTCCGAAAGACATTCTATACAAGGTATATCCGACGAAACAAGTGCAATCGTATTTTTCATTATTACTCTGATAAATTAAAAACTCTCCACAGAAAATACATCCTTAGGAGAGCTTTCAATCATTTAATTATGTTTACGCACGTTCTACTTTACCGGAACGAAGGCAACGAGAGCATACGCTTACTGTTGTATGTTCACCATTTACAACAGCCTTAACCTTTCTGATATTCCGTTTCCATGCTCTGTTAGTCTTGCGATGTGAGTGGGATACGTTGCAACCGAATGTAACGCCCTTTCCACAGATGCAGCACTTTGCCATATTAAGTTACACCTCCATTAATGGATTCTTTAAACAAAAGTCAACGTAAAGTATTATATCATACTTTTTTTCAAATTGCAATAGGTGAATTCCGATTTATTTCAAATTTTTTTGATATTCAAAGATTATTTACGAATTTTTCTATCCTATCGAGAGCCTTTGCGATATGCTCAACCGAATACGCATACGAAATACGCAAAAATCCCTCTCCGCAGTCGCCGAATGCTGTACCCGGTACTACCGCAACTCCAGCTTCATCAAGGAGACGTCGTGCAAAATCCTCGGAGGAAAGACCAAAACGTGATATATTGGGATACACATAGAACGCACCCTCAGGTTCAAAGCAGTCCATACCAAGTCCACGGAGTCCTGCAACTATATATCGACGGCGGCGGTTATACTCACTACGCATCATGTCAACATCTCCGTCTCCGTTACGCATAGCTTCAACCGCTGCATATTGAGATGAAGTCGGAGCACACATTATCGCATACTGATGTACCTTCAGCATCTGCTTTGTGACTTCACGAGGAGCAAGAGTATATCCAAGTCTCCACCCCGTCATTGCATAGGTTTTTGAAAATCCACTCGCAACGATACATCTCTCACGCATTCCGTCAAGTGAAGCTATCGAGACGTGTTCACGACCGTATGTAAGCTCGCAATATATCTCATCCGAAAGAACCATTATGTCAGTTCCACGGAGAACCTCTGCTATTTTTTCAAGATCCTCACGTGTCATTATCGCACCCGTAGGATTGTTCGGGAAAGGAAGTACGAGCAGTTTCGTTTTCGGGGTTATAGCCGCTCTAAGCCCATCCGCAGTCAGCTTGAATGAATTTTCTTCCTTAGTTTCGATAAACACAGGAACTCCACCCGCAAGTGATGTTATAGGACCATAGCACACAAACGATGGCTGTGGAATTATAACTTCATCTCCGGGTTCAACAAGCGTGCGTATACAAAGGTCGATAGCTTCACTTCCGCCTACCGTCACTATTATCTCATCTTTCGGGTCGTATGACAGTGCATAGCGTCTGTTCATATAGTTTGCTATTTCCTGTCTCAATTCAAGTGTACCCGCATTAGAGGTATAGTAGGTCTTTCCGTTTTCAAGGGATTCTATTGCGGCAACTCTGATATGCCACGGAGTTATGAAATCGGGCTGTCCTACGGTGAGAGAGATAACATCACGT
>CAYTLG010000106.1:0-6597 GCA_964438725.1 uncultured Ruminococcus sp.
GGTAAGAACTACATCAAAGCGGCAAAGTACGGCATTTCATGTGCAGGTACTGTAATCTTTAAGGGAAGCGGTTCTCTTACAATAGATGCCGGTGAAATTGGTATTTACCTCATTTCCCAGGACACCACCCAGAAAGTTCGTTTGCTCGACGGCAAGTACGAAATAACTGCGGGAGAATACGGTGTATACAGTGAAGCGGCTGACTTTTCATTTGTCGGCAATTCAATGAAGATACACATGACAGACCCTGCTGCTCCGGCGATAAGCGGTCGTGTTGTGAATCTTCTCGGCGGTACATTTTCTGCTAATTCATCCGTCATTGCTTCTCACATACTTACTGTTGAAGGTCTTGGTATTGACGTAACTTCTCAGTCCGCTGCTTTTACCGCAAAAACACTTACAACAAAATATCTCAGCGAGGACTACAACGGCGAGGCTTCATTCTCAGCAAAGTCCACGGCTCCCAAACACAAGACAAGTGCAATATTCGGTGAGAATGTTCCCGGATATGTTGACTATATTCTTCTTGTTGTACTTCTGCTCGGCGTATTTGCAGGAATTTTCGCTCCCGCACTCAGACGTAAGCAAAAGGCAAAGGAGCTTCATGAACGTCTCCGTCGTGAAGGCTACGAAAACTGAAACTGAATACAATCAGGGTAGCAGAAGTGTTGCCCTGATTTTGCGTTTTTAGCGTTATTCACCCCACCTATAACTAACTATAACTAAAAGGAAGAATACTATGAAATCCATTAGAGAAGTCTACAAGATAGGCAGAGGTCCGTCAAGCTCACACACAATGGGTCCCGAAAAGGCAGTAAAGCTCTTTAAGTCCGAACATCCCGAAGCTGTATCATTCAAGGCAATACTTTATGGCTCACTTTCCGAAACAGGTAAGGGTCACTGCACCGACAGAGCTGTTATCGAAGGCTTTGAACCGCTTCCGTGCGAAGTTGAATGGAACCACGACCACGACCTCAAGCTCCCTCACGAAAACACACTCGACCTTTTCGCATATGACAAGGACGGAAACGAAAGCGGTCACGAAAGAGTTATGTCTGTCGGCGGTGGCGATATCGTTATTGAAGGCAGAGGTCGTGACCTTACCGAGGATATCTATGAGCATTCCACCTATGACGAGATAACCGAATACTGTCTTGACAGAAACATCAGACTTTCCGACTATGTTTTCGAGCATGAGGACGAAGGCTTCCGTGACTATCTCGATAAAGTATGGCACGTCATGATGAACTCTATAAACGAGGGTCTGACAAAGCGAGGCACTCTTCCCGGTGGTCTGAATGTTGAAAGAAAGGCTCAGTATCTCTATAACCAGCGTCACATTGATGAGTCCGCAAGCACACGTGAAAACCGTATCGTATGTGCTTATGCCTTTGCCGCAAGTGAACAGAACGCTGACTGCGGTACAATAGTTACTGCACCTACCTGCGGAGCTTGTGCTGTTCTTCCCGCTGTTATGAGATATATGTCCGAACAGAAATCATTTAGCAAAGAACAGATCATCCGTGGTCTTGCTGTTGCCGGACTTATCGGAAATCTTGTAAAGACAAATGCCTCCGTATCCGGTGCTGAATGCGGATGTCAGGCTGAAGTTGGTACTGCCTGCTCAATGGCTTCTGCTGCACTCTGTGAAATGCATGAAATGTCCATCGGTCAGATAGGATATGCGGCAGAAGTAGCACTTGAACATCACCTCGGACTCACCTGCGACCCGATATGCGGTCTTGTTCAGATTCCCTGCATCGAAAGAAACGCAGTTGCCGCAATGAGAGCTATAAACGCACTCAGCCTTGCTAACTTCCTCTCCGAAACAAGTAAGATATCCTTTGACATGGTAGTACGCACAATGTACGAAACCGGTAAGGACCTCAACGCTCGTTATCGTGAAACAGCAGAAGGCGGTCTTGCTAAGACTTATAGATAAATCAAACTAAAACAAAAATATGATATGTTCCGAAAGCATTATGCAAACGGTGCATATCATATTTTTTATTCAGTTTTTCTCAATCTTTACGATATCGCCCAAGGCCTTATATATACTGTCGGACGGAACACTTCCACGTATGGTACTGTGAGGATATACACGGCTGCCACGTCCAACGATCGTTCCGGGATTCAGCACACTTCCGCATCCTATATCAGCACCGTCTCCGAGTATTGCCCCGAATTTTCGACGATTTGTTGCGATTTTTTCACCACCGATATCGACAAAAATATCACGTCCGTCACTTTTCAGATTAGATATAACTGATGAGGCACCGAGATGTGAGCCTTTTCCGAGAATAGAATCTCCGACATAGTTATAATGCGGAACCTGTGTATTGTCAAAAAGTATGCAGTTTTTAAGCTCAGTTGAGTTTCCGACAACACAGTTCTTTCCGACTATAACGCTGCCACGGATAAACGCACAATGACGTATCTCACTTCCATCTCCGATTATACAAGGAGAATGTATTTCAGCTGTGGGAGATATCTTAACGCCCTCTCCGACCCAAACCTCAGGAAGTATTTCTTTATATCCGTCACGTACAAGATTTTTTCCAAGCTCACGTATGTATTCAGTCAGATAAGCGAGGATTTCCCACGGCATTTCGTGCTTTTTTATCTCATTTCCGGCTATTGTTGCGTCGTAGTCGAGTATTTCTGAAAAATCAATTCTTTCGCTCATTTTCCATACCTTCCTTTTATGTATGCGGCTACTTCTTCGGCATATGCAGAACATTTGATTTCATCCTCACACTCTACCATTACACGAATCACGCTTTCTGTTCCGCTCTTTCTGAGGAGTATTCTTCCGCTATCACCAAGCTCGCCTTCTATTCTGTGAACGATATTCTGAACCTGCTCATCGACCATCACGGCATCTTTATCTCCAACCTTGACATTTATGAGGGTCTGCGGAAAATCCTTTACAGGAGCTGCCAGCTTGCCGAGAGTTGACTTTCTATCGAGTATTTCCTCCATCAACATAAGTGCGGTCAGTATACCGTCTCCGGTGGTCGCATATTTTTGAAGTATAATATGTCCTGATTGCTCACCGCCGAGGAGGTATCCGTCCTTCATCATCGCTTCGTATACATATCTGTCACCGACTGCGGTTTTTACCGTATCTATTCCAACCTCACGAAGAGCTTTTGTAAGTCCGCCGTTTGACATTACCGTTGCAACTATTGTGTCGTGGTTCAGTATTCCCTTTCGCTTGAGCTGATTTGCAAGTATATAAAGAATGCTGTCACCGTTTACTATATTTCCGTTTTCGTCAACCGCAATACATCTGTCTGCATCTCCATCAAAGGCAAAGCCCACGTCAAGGTGCTTTTCACGTACAAGCTCCTGTAACTTTTCAATGTGAGTTGAGCCTGCCTTGTAATTTATGTTCTGACCATCGGGAGAAGCATTTATTACAAACGTGGTAGCTCCAAGTGCTTCAAAAATTGCAGGTGCTATCATCCATGACGAACCATTTGCACAGTCAAGACCGATCCTAAGAGAGCGGAAAGAATGTGAAACTATCGAGATAAGATATCCCATATAGCGATTTCTTCCCGAAACATAGTCGATTATCGCACCGATACGCTCTTTTGTTGCAAGCGGAATATCGCTCTCTCCGTTTTTCATAAGAACATCCATCTTGCCATCGAGGTACGCTTCAATGTAGTATATGGTATTGTCATCCATTTTTTCACCGAATCGGTTGACGAGCTTTATACCATTGTCCTCGTAGGAATTATGCGATGCCGATATCATTATACCACAGTCAAATTCTTCCTGTTTGGTAACGTATGAAATGCTGGGAGTTGTCGTAACGTGAAGCATATATGTGTCTCCGCCTGACGCTGTGATACCAGCCGCAATTGCATATTCGAGCATATAGCTTGAACGTCGTGTGTCCTTGCCCATGACAAATTTGGGTCTGTAATTTCTGTCACGGCAGCTTGAAAGCGGACTTGAATAGTACCATCCCAGAAAACGTCCGACCTTGAATGCCTGCTCAGCGGTAAGGTCAATATTCGCTTCTCCTCGGAATCCGTCCGTACCGAAATAATGGTTATCACCGGTCGGAAGTTTTTCCGCATTTTCATTTCTGTCAAGCGATATTTCCTCACGGAGAAGTTCATCCGTTGTAATACCGAACAGCGTACACATCTGAACGAGCTTATCTATTCTCGGATACGCTGAATCCATTTCCCATTTGGACACCGACTGACGAGATACGGAGAGACGATCCGAAAGTTCTTCCTGCGATATGTTATTCATCTGACGAAGCAGAGTTATTTTTTTGCCTATTGTCATTTTCAGCCTCACGTGATAATTATTTGCTATGATGCAATTATACCGCCGAAATGTAATCTTTTCAACCAACTTTGATATGTTTTTTTCGCCACTTTAAGTTGCTCATATAATTTTAAGGACATTTTGTACATTTTTATTCATGCAATACCCGATATTATATATCTCTTTTCGACAATTACACGCTATTTAAAGTTGCATTTAACAACATTTCGGCTGTAACAGTTTATGAAGCGGAAACAATTTTAATGTGTCAATGCTCCGTGTCCTTGTGTATGTATTCGAGGTAGTTTAAGAATCGCTGTACCGCAAGTGTCGTGTTTTTTGAGCTTTTAAGTGCAAGTGCAAGTTTTCTGTAAGCCGGAACATTAAGCTCTTTTATGACAACATGGTACGGTATTCTTTTAAGGATAAGCTCAGGCAGCACGCTGATACCAAGACCTGATTCTACCATTGACATTATACTGTAATCATCCCATGTAGTAAAATGCACCTTCGGATGTATGTCGTATGCCTTTAGAAGCTGGGATATTTCACTTCTCTCCCCTTTATCCATCAGCAGAAACGGTTCTTTTTCCAGCATTTCTATCGGGAACTTGTCTGCCTCTGCAAGCGGATGATTTTCCGGAAGTATAACCTTTAATTTATCATCCGCAAGGAATATCGTCTCAAAATCGCTTCTGGTCGGCAGAATTATAAATCCGCAGTCAACTCGACCGTCAGCTACCCATTCTTCTATCTCACCGTAGTCACCCTGCAAAAGCTCATAGTCGATTCCGGGATAGTCCTTTTGATAATGCTTGATAATATTCGGTATCCAGTGTGTAGCAACACTCGATATCGTTCCTATACGTATTATCCCTGAGTGGAGTCCGTTCAGCTCATTTATCTGATTCTCCAGCTTCTCATATTCAGAGCAAAGTGATTTCGCATAAGGCAAAAGAAGTGTTCCGTCGCCTGTCAGTCTTACCCCTGCTCGACTTCGTTCAAGTAACGTGAGGCTGCATTCCGCTTCAAGCTCGTTTATCATACGGCTTATTCCTGACTGTGTATAGTGAAGAAGCTCCGCTGCCTTGGTAAAGCTGCCGTACTCCACGGTCTTAACAAACGCAAGGTATTTGATTATATTTCTGTCCATATTTCTTCCTCCGAAAGTCATTCACAACGCTTGTTTTGCATGACAAAATGTAATCTTTAGAATGCAAAACATTCGCTTTCATTATTTTCAAATATATGGTATACTAAACGGGCTGTGATAGCAAGAGGAGAATTGAAAAAACATGAATAAATCTTTTATCAAATATTTTTCCGCACTTCTTATTTTCGGCACAAACGGCGTAGTTGCAAGCTACATTTCTCTTTCGAGCCATGAGATAGTATTCTGGCGTTCACTTGTCGGTTCGATAACACTTATCTCCATCTTCCTTCTTACAGGAAACAAGTTCACTTTCATGAAGCACAAGAAAGACTTCATGTTCCTCGCATTTTCAGGACTCGGCATGGGAATGAGCTGGGCTGCACTCTATGAAGGCTACGCTCGTATCGGAGTAAGCGTAACAACACTCCTCTACTATGCAGGTCCCGTATTCGTAATGGTTCTTACACCCTTCATCTTCAAGGAAAAGCTCACTCTCAAGAAGGTGATGTGCTTTACAGTCGTTGTAGCTGGTATCCTTCTTATCAACGGAAGCGGAGAAGCACACGATGTCATCGGTATCCTCTGCGGAATCCTTTCTGCTGTCGGATATGCAATCATGGTAATCGGCGGTAAGCTCTCTTCAAAAATCAAGGGACTTGAAAACTCCGCATTCCAGGTAGTATTCGCATTCGTATTCTGTGCGGTTTACCACATCGCAAAGGTTGGCTTCTCATTCGACATTCAGCTTTCCGATGTTCCCGCAACTCTTATTCTCGGTGCATTCAACACAGGTCTTGCTTGCTACCTCTACTTCGCATCTCTCGGTAAGCTCGGTGTTCAGACAGTTGCAATCTGCGGTTACTTTGAACCTCTCGCAGCTGTATTCTTCTCCGTAATGTTCCTCAACGAATCCATGAACATTGTTCAGATTCTCGGTGCCGTTCTTATCATCGGTGGTGCAATCGCAGGCGAGCTCAAGTTCCGCCGTCCCGCACTCAGCAGAAGAAAAGCTCAGGCAGAGTCCTAAATTTTCAATTAAGTTATTGCAAATCAGCCATTGATATGGTATAATAGAACCGTCGGAAATAATTTCCGACAATGCCGGTGTGATGGAATTGGCAGACGTGGCGGACTCAAAATCCGATGGTAGC
>CAYTLG010000107.1:0-6548 GCA_964438725.1 uncultured Ruminococcus sp.
CGCTCTGCAATATCTATTATTTCATAACGATAATTTGCGATTCTTTGTGACATTTCATCCGCTCCCTCTAAAGAGTCGGAGAGTTGTGAAAGTGCATTCTCTGCTCTTTCGAGAAGGTATGCTGCAGTAGCTCCTTTTTCACTGAATGCAAGAGCTTTTGTTACGATAGCGGCATATTTTGATACTTTTTCGGCTGATTTGAGCTTTGTTCTTAGTCTGAGAAGTTTTTCCTCCTCATCGTCATCCGAAAGTCGTGCGGAATCAATCTCTTTTTTCTGATATTTCAGAATGTCGAGCATCATTTCACGCTCACTTATAGCAGCTTTAAGCTCCGATATTTTTGATTTAACATCTTGAAGATTATTCCATATTACCGAATATTCTGCAAGGTCATTCTGCACATCGGAAAAGCTATCAAGAACTGCAGTATATGTAGTTTTATCTGCAAATGTACTTCGTTCTGATTGAGTCTGAATGCCGAGTAATATCGGTGAAACTTCTTTTAGGACAGAGGCCGGAATGGTACGATTATTTATCTTCGCACTTGAACGACCATCGGCATTGATAATTCTGGAAATAGATATATCACCATTCTCATCAGGAGCATATCCAAGCTCGGATAGTCGATTTTGGATTTCATCATTACATGAAAACACACCAGTTACTACTGCTTTGGTCTCGCCTGTTCTAATAAGCTCTCTTCCGTTTTTCGCACCGCAAAGCAGAAGAAGGCTATCTATTATGATAGATTTACCTGCTCCTGTCTGACCAGTTATCACAGTAAAACCTTTGTCAAAATCAATTTCAAGGCTTTTAGCTACCGCAATATTTTCTATACAAAGATTCCACAGCATAACAAAATCTCACTTTACTCAGGAGTTAATGAGTTTTGTTATTTTATGAGCAATAGTTTCTGCGGACTGAGTATCACGTGTAACAATAATAATACAGTCATCTCCGGCAACACATCCGAGAATGTCCAATTCGTGAAGTGATTCTACACCAACAGCAACAGCATTAGCCATTCCGGGATATGTTCTGATTACTATATCATTAAATGAATAGTCAACAGATTTTATTGAATTGGCAAGTGCTCTGCTGTAAACGTGCTGACTATCACCTGCATTATTTTTAGGAACAACATACTTGTATGTTCCCATATCTGACATCTGTTTAAGGAGCTTCAGTTCTCTTATGTCACGTGACACTGTTGCCTGTGTTACATCAAAGCCTGCGAGCTTCAATTTTGCGATAAGCTCTTCCTGTGTTTCGATGTTGTTGTTCTCGATTATCTCAAGAATCTTATTATGTCTTTTGACTTTCATGATTATTACACCTTTTCGTCTATGTTCGTTTGTTATTTTTCCGATAGCTTTGAGTTTAGAACACCAATAAAGCCACGTTCTTTTATTCTTATAAGAGATGTTTCGCACATCGAACGTTTTATATTAACTGACCATCCATCATACAGCTGTACAGCATCACGTCCATCTGCATTGAGATATACTGATGAATTATTACTTCTGATACCGCTAAGACCTATCTCAGTTCCTGCATGAAATATCATAGGTCGAGAGGATAGTGTATGTGGGCATATTGGGGTCAGACATATACATTCAAGTGAGGGGTCAAGTACCGGACCACCTGCTGACAAGGAATAAGCAGTTGATCCGGTTGGAGTTGCCGCTATTATTCCGTCAGCTCTCCAAGAATCGGTTTTAACTCCATCACAGTAGATGTCAAAACCTATTAGACGTGCAACTGGACCATTTGTAATTACAATATCGTTCAGCACATCGAATTCAGCTCTTACATTGTCGGTATCGTCCTTCACAACAGCATTAAGCATCATTCTATGTTCAAGAGTATACATTCCGCAAACAGCACGACCAATATCAGTAAACTCTCCAGCTTCAAGTTCTGTAAGGAATCCTACATGACCGAAGTTTACACCTATAAGTGGAATACCTCTTCCGATTAGTCGGTGTGAGGCTTCAATTATAGACCCATCTCCACCAAGTACTATTGCGGCATCATAATCAAGATTTACATCGTAATCTGTAAATTCATTGCTTATAGAGCCAAGCTGATAAAGATAAGTACGGTCTACGCTGAAAATACTTATTGTGCATTCAAGTTCCAACAAATACGACACAAGAGTTTGGAGCTTTGCGTTGTCGATGCTCTTAGAGGTGTTTGGGATAAGAATGAGTTTCTCAAGTCTTTTCATCCACGACCTCCGTTATATTCTGTTCAGTAAACACATCACGTCCATTCAGTTTTGCGTAAACAAGAAATTCACGGTTTCCATCACCGCCTTTTATAGGAGATGATATAACACCCTGTATTGCAAAGCCATTTTCTCTTAGCGAAGCTATAACCTTTCTGATTGCGGCTATATGTTGTTTGCGATCTTTAACAATTCCGTTCTTTCCGAGAGCAACTCTTCCACATTCAAATTGAGGTTTTATTAGACTGACAAGCTCTGCATTATCATTCAGAATGTTCTTCAATGCTGGAATAACAAGAGTTTGTGATATGAATGAAAGATCGCATACCGCAAAATCACAAGTTTCTGATGTAGTTTCAGCTGAAAGTTCACGAGCATTCAAACCTTCGATGTTAGTTACCCGTGAGTCCATCTTCAGTTTTTCAGCAAGCTGGTCATGCCCTGCATCAATTGCATAAACGTGTAAGGCTCCTCTTTGAAGGAGACAATCAGTAAATCCGCCGCTTGAAGCACCGATATCAGCACAAACAAGACCATTTACGGATATATCGAACTTTATAAGTGCTTCTTCAAGTTTAAGTCCGCCTCTACTGACAAATTTCTGGGTTTCAGTAACTATTACTTTGTCTGAGGATTCGTCCACAAAAAATGATGGTTTTGTTATAACTTTTCCGTTTACAAGAACTGCACCACTTGTTATAAGTTCAGAGGCTTTATTCCTGCTTCTAATATTACATGATTGAGTCAAATAAATGTCAAGTCTCATTTGTTTCTTGCAAGGAGCCATACCGCAAAACGGCATAGGTCATCACTGTTACGATATTCCGAAATTGCTTCAACAGCAAGAAGCGTAAGCAATGTTTCTTCCTCTTCCGCTTCACTCAAACTGAGAAACTGTAACGAAGTTTTTTTGTCGTTCTTTGCATCGCTGCCGACTTCTTTACCGAGAATTTCTGTGGTGCTTTTGACATCAAGAATATCATCGTGTATCTGGAATGCAAGACCTATTGAAGAAGCATAGAGCTTTATATTATCAATATCCTTTTTCTGAGGTCTATCGACTGCTGCAAAGTATCCGAGTAAACAGGCAGCTGTAATTAATGCTCCGGTTTTTTCGGCATATATTTTTTTCAATTCAGAGTATTTCTGCACTCCGTTTTCACAATCAAGGGTTTGACCACCTACCATGCCGAGAATACCGGCTTCATGTGCAAGCTCTGCGACAGCAAGTCTGACAGATTTATGAGATACCTTCTCATTTGAAGCACATATTTCAAATGCATATGTCAGTAGTGCATCTCCGGCAAGAAGTGCATTTGCCTCACCGTATTCTACATGACATGAGGCTTTTCCACGCCTAAGGTCGTCATCATCCATACAAGGCAGGTCATCATGTATGAGAGAATATGCATGAATACATTCTACTGCACAGGCATATGGCAAAGCAGATTCTATCTTTCCACCGAACAACTTGCAAAATTCAAGTGTGAGAAAAGCTCGAATCCTTTTTCCACCGCCAAGTGTAGAGTAACGCATTGCTTCGGCAGTTACAACGTCACCTATGGCTTCATCTGAAAGGTATTCACTGAGTGCTTTTTCAACCGTTTCAGCAGCTTCCTTAAGCAATGCTTCTGTTTTTAAAGCAGAATTATTTTCCATTATACCGCCTTTCAGCTATTTTTAGCGTTATCCATATCACTTTCCACGAGCTTGCCGTCACTACCGAGAGTAAGTATCTTTACTTTTTGTTCAGCAGTGTCGAGTCGTGAATTGCATAGCTTTACAAGAGACACACCCTCTTCAAAAGCAGAAAGAGCCTTATCAAGAGGGGCATTTCCTCCCTCAAGCATTCTGACTATTTCTTCGAGTCTTGCAATGGCGGTCTCAAACGTCATTTCTTGTTTTTCTTCCATAAGTTATGCACCTGTTAAATTATTATCATCATTAATCGGCATTTACTTTATCGACTGTACATCCGACAGAACCGCCAATTGTTTTAAATTCAACCTTATCTCCTGCTGCAACATCGTGTACACTGCGGACAAGTTCTCCGTTTTCTTTGTAGACAGCACTATAACCTCTTGAAAGCACAGACATAGGGTTTAATGCACTAAGTTTTCCGGCAGCCGTAGCCATTTCCGATTTCTTTGAGTTTACTTCATTTGAAAACGCACGCACAAGTCTATCAGAAAGCATATCTGTGTACATTCTGCGATCATTTATAAGGTTTTCAGGGTCAGTCATGACTCTTGAATTTGCTAATGAATCAAGTTTGCCACGATAAAGTGTGAGCATATGGTTGATTACATCAGCTTCACGAGTAATAATGTTCGATATTTTTCTTTTTAGTTCATTGGTTTCCGGAACAGCAAGTTCTGCGGCTGCAGACGGTGTTGGAGCTCTTTTATCAGCTGCAAAGTCACATATCGTGAAATCAGTTTCATGACCAACCGCAGATATTACCGGAATCACCGATGCAGCTACCGCACGTGCGACACCTTCGTCATTGAATGCCCAAAGGTCTTCAATTGATCCACCACCTCGTCCGATTATTATTACATCGACCGAACGTGTTCTGTTGAAATAATCGAGACCTGCAATTAGCTGTGGCGGTGCATCTGGACCTTGAACAAGTGACGGAAACAGTACGAGCTTTGCTGATGGAAAACGCCTACCACATACGTTTATCATATCACGTATAGCAGCTCCGGTGGGTGATGTAATTATTCCGACACGAGTTGGGATTTTGGGTAGTTGCTTTTTTCGTGATTGATCGAATAATCCCTCACGTTCCAGCTTCCTTTTTAACTGCTCATATGCAATATAGAGCGAACCTACTCCATCTGGTTCCATTGAATCAGCATAAAGCTGATAGGTTCCATCACGGACAAACGCAGATACTCTACCGTGGGCAGTAACCTTCATGCCATCTTCAGGAATAAACTTCATCTTAGAAGCAGAGGATTTGAACATTACCGCTCTAATCTGACTCGATTCGTCCTTGAGAGTGAAGTAAAAATGTCCTGTGGAGTAGTGGTTCTTGAAATTTGATATTTCTCCCTTGACATAAACATCGCCGAGTTGTGGTGTATTTTCGATAAGTCGCTTGACATATTCGTTAAGCTGAGTTACCGAAAGTGCTCCCGGGAATCTGCCAAGAGTTGATATTTCTGCATTATTCATTGTTATCTTTATAGTATTTTTCTCGTGTTATGAGTGCGACACCTGCGGCATTATCTGAAGAAAACATAGCATCGGCAAACATACCATATTTGCCAAGTGTTTTTCTGATATATACTGAGCTCATCACACCACCGGCATATAGAACATTCATGTCACCATATTCAAGGAGAGCATTCTGTGTCAGTTTTTCGAGCGTATGTGCAATAAAACTAAGAACAAAGGCTGATGTTTCACCGATATCATTACCTGTTTTATATAGCTCTATGGCTTTGTTTTCAAGTCCGGAGAGATTGCATCTAGTTCCGTTAACAGATAACTTGGCTTTTGGAATTTTGCCGTTATATTTCAATGCTGCCTTATCCATCTCAGCACCACATGGGAATTGAAGTCCCATCATAACTCCGGCTCTGTCTATTGCCTGACCACCATTTATATCAAGAGTCCCACCGATTTGTTCAATATCAAACAATTCTTCTTCATCAGGTGAAACAAGAATCATATCTGTTGTACCACCTGAAACATGGAATGCGATAAATTTATCGTTCATAAAGCCATGCATATTCACATCATTATTCAAACATGACGAATAAAGAGCAGCCATTACATGACCTGCTTGATGCGAGGTTTTATAAAGCGGAACTGCATTGGTTTGTGCGATAAATGTAGCAACAGATTCTCCGGAAAGGAAACAAGGCATATATGACCCTTCACTTCCTCTTGGAGTAGCAGAATAGCCGACAGCAACAATAATACCATTGTTTTCTTTTAGATACTCCCCTACTTTTATTGCAGCAGTAGGAAGATTTTTTACATGATGAAAAACAGCGTCGCTCTGTCGCAGACCTCTTTCGCCTGATTTTACAGGAAGAGGTAGTTTAACATTAAGTACAACATCACCGTTTTCATCACAAAGTGCTGCGGAGGTAGTGTAATTACTTGTATCTATTCCGAGAAAAAGCTTGTTCACGTCAGATTGTTTCATTTGGAACATCACCCGACTCTTTTTGCGGTTCGGCGATTTTTCCATGGCTTCGTGCTATTTTATTAAGAATACCATTGACAAACGAGGGAGCTGATTCATCATCAAATTCACGTGCGATATCGATTGCTTCATTTATAACTACCTTCGGAGGTG
>CAYTLG010000108.1:0-6484 GCA_964438725.1 uncultured Ruminococcus sp.
GATGTTCATGTTCATTTCAGGGAACCGGGATTTTCTTATAAAGAGACGATAAAAACAGGTTCTATGGCTGCGGCTCACGGAGGATATTCCGATGTATGCACCATGCCCAATCTGTCTCCCGTTCCCGATTCAGTCGAAAACATAGAAAAACAGCTTGAGATTATTCACCGTGACGCAGTAGTTAATGTGCATCCGTACGCTGCGGTGACCGTCGGTGAAAAGGGTGAGGAGCTTTCCGATATTGAAGGACTTGCTCCATTGTGCATAGCCTTCTCGGATGACGGACGTGGAGTTCAAAGCGAAGATATGATGCGTGCGGCTATGCTCGAAGCGAAGAAATACGACAGAATAATTGCGGCTCACTGTGAAGATAATTCACTTCTGTTCGGTGGATACATCCATGACGGAGAATACGCAAAACAGCACGGACATCGTGGAATATGCTCCGAAAGTGAATGGAAGCCCATTGAACGTGACATCAGACTGGCAAAAGAGACGGGCTGCAAATATCACGTGTGTCACATATCGACAGCGGAAAGCGTTGAACTTATAAGACGTGCAAAGGCTGACGGAGTTGATATAACCTGCGAAACAGCTCCTCATTATCTTATAATGAACGACAGTATGATAGGTGAGGAGGGAAGATTCAAGATGAACCCTCCGATAAGAAGTGAAAGAGACAGACTTGCACTTATCGAAGGCATAAAGGACGGCACTATTGATATGATAGCGACCGACCATGCACCTCACTCGGCGGAAGAAAAGTCAAAGGGACTTGAAAAAAGCCTTATGGGGGTAGTAGGACTTGAAACTGCGTTCCCAGTGCTTTACACCTACCTTGTCAAAGAGGGAGTTATAACCCTTGAGAAGCTGGTAGAGCTTATGTCGATAAACCCTCGCAAGAGATTCAATATAAAAGACAGTGGAGTTTGCGTATACGACCTTTCAAGTAAGTATACGATTGACCCGGAAAAGTTCCTTACAAAGGGAAGAAGCACACCGCTTGAAGGAATGACGGTGTACGGAGAAAATTTAATGACTGTAATCGGAGGTAAGATAGTATGGCAGAGATGAAGAAAAGAAAGCTCGTGCTTGAAGACGGCACAGAATACTACGGTGAGGGATTCGGTAGCTCATGCGAAGCGGTATGCGATATCGTGTTCAATACATCCACAGTGGGTTATCAGGAAATAATTTCCGACCCCTCATATACATATCAGGCTGTTGTAATGACATATCCGCTCATCGGTAACTACGGTATTGCGGATGAAGACTTTGAAACAAAGGTACCTACACTCGGCGGCCTTATCGTAAGAGAATATAATGACCTCCCCTCAAACTTCCGTTATACAAGAACCCTTTCGGAAGTAATGGAAGAATATAGAATACCCGGACTTGCAGGCCCCGACACAAGAGCTATTACAAGACATATCAGAGATAACGGCGGCTGTCGTGGAATAATCACAGACGCTGATACACCCAAGGAAAAGGCACTCGAAACAATAGCACGCACACCCGCTATGCACGATGCCGTTGAAAAAGTAAGCTGCAAGAAACGCTGGTACTCCAGAACCGCAAATGCTAAGTATAACGTAGTTGCAATAGACTGCGGTATCAAGCTCGGTATTATCCATGCACTCAACGGAAGAGGCTGCAACGTAACAGTAATGCCTTACAATACACCTGCCGCTGAAGTTGAAAAGATGAAGCCCGATGGAATTATCATTTCAAACGGTCCCGGTGCTCCCGATGATGCTATAACAGTAATTGAACTTGTAAAGAAGCTCCGTGGAAAGTACCCCATTTTCGGTATCGGACTCGGACATGAGATAATCGCACTTGCCTGCGGAGCAGAAGTAGAAAAACTCAGCTTTGCACATTGTGGCGGTGCCCCTGTAAGACGTCTTGCTGATGGTAAGATAGAATCAACCGCTCAGAACAACGGCTACACCGTAAAAGCAGACAGCCTTGAGGGAAGCGGACTTGAAGTAACCCACGTAAATGTAGTAGGAAATGCGGTAGCAGGGCTCCGTGATACAAAGTCGCAGATGTTCAGCGTACAGTATCATCCCGAAAGTGCCCCCGGCCCGCAGGACAGTGAATATTTATTTGATGAATTTGTTAATATGATGGAGGAAAACCGCAATGCCTAAGAGAACTGATATAAAGAAAGTACTTGTAATCGGATCAGGTCCTATTGTAATCGGACAGGCTGCTGAATTTGACTATGCCGGAACACAGGCCTGCATTGCCCTCAAGGAAGAGGGATATGAAGTAGTTCTCTGCAACTCCAACCCTGCAACCATCATGACCGATACCACAATGGCTGACAAGGTATACATGGAACCCCTTAACCTTGAATACCTTGCTAAGATAATCAGATACGAAAGACCTGATGCAATCGTTCCCGGTATCGGTGGTCAGACCGGTCTTAACCTTGCAATGCAGCTTGAAAAGAAGGGCATTCTCCGTGAGTGTAAAACAGAGCTTCTCGGTACAAGCAGCAGAAGTATCGAAAGAGCGGAGGACAGAGAGCTTTTCAAGGAGCTTTGTGAAGAAATCGGCGAACCCGTAGTAAGCTCCAGAATCACAGAATCTCTTGAGGATGGTCTTAAAGCTGCTGAAGAAATCGGCTATCCCGTAGTTCTTCGTCCCGCATTCACACTCGGCGGAACAGGCGGTGGCTTTGCTGATGACCCTGCTGAATGTGCTGAAATACTCAGAGGAGCACTTGAACTTTCTCCCGTACACCAGGTTCTCGTAGAAAAGAGCATTAAGGGCTACAAGGAAATCGAGTTTGAGGTAATGCGTGACGCAAACGATACCGCAATCGCTATCTGCAACATGGAAAACGTAGACCCCGTAGGTATCCATACAGGTGACTCCGTTGTTGTATGCCCCTGCCAGACCCTTACAAATAAGGAAATTCAGATGCTCCGTGACAGTGCCCTCAAGATAATCCGTGCTCTTGAAATTGAAGGTGGCTGTAACGTACAGTTTGCTCTTGACCCGCTTTCCTTCAACTATTATGTAATCGAAGTTAACCCCAGAGTTTCCCGTTCTTCCGCTCTTGCAAGTAAGGCAAGTGGCTTCCCGATAGCAAGAGTAAGTGCAAAAATCGCTGTCGGTATGCACCTTGACGAGATAATGCTTGCAACAGCTCCTGCGGCTTGCGAGCCTACCATCGACTACGTTGTAACAAAGATGCCTCGTTTCCCGTTCGATAAGTTCTCCTCCGCAAACAACAAGCTCTCCACTCAGATGAAGGCAACAGGCGAAGTAATGAGCATAGGCAGAACAATAGAAGAAAGCCTTCTCAAAGCCGCACGTTCCCTTGAAATCGGTGTAAATCACCTTTACATGAAGAAGTTCGATGAGTTCGCAGATGACGCACTTCTCGAATATATCAAGGATGCTACCGACGACAGATATTACGCAATAGCAGAGCTTATCAGACGTCAGGCAGACCTCGGCATGGTATACGACGCCACAAAGATAGATATGCTCTTCCTTGAAAAGATAAAGAACATTATCGCCATGGAAGACGAGCTGAAAGAGCATATCGGTGATTCCGGTGTTCTTCTCAAGGCTAAGAGAATGGGCTTCTCCGATGAATTTATCGGCAAGCTCTGGAATATGACCTCACTTGATATCTGGAAGATACGTGAAAAGAGAGGTATGTTCCCCGTATACAAGATGATAGACTCCTGTGCGGCTGAACACGAAAGCTATGTACCTTACTTCTACTCCACATACGAAGAAGAAAACGAATCCGTAGTTTCCGATAAGCAGAAGATAATCGTTCTCGGCTCCGGTCCTATCAGAATCGGTCAGGGCGTTGAGTTTGACTATTCTACAGTTCACGCAGTTACAACCATTAAAAAATCAGGCTACGAAGCCATCATTATAAACAATAACCCCGAAACTGTATCCACAGACTATACCTGCTCAGATAAGCTCTACTTTGAACCCCTTTGTGTAGAGGATGTAATGAACATCATTCACCTCGAAAATCCCGTTGGAGTTATCGCTTCTCTCGGTGGACAGACCGCAATCAACCTTTCCGATGAGCTTCACCGCCGTGGTGTAAAGATTATCGGTACTGACTGTGACGCTATCGACCGTGCTGAAAACCGTGACCTCTTTGAAAAGGTTCTCCACGAGCTTAACATTCCTCAGCCTCAGGGTAAAGCCGTTACAAAGATAGAGGACGGTGTAAAGGCTGCGGCTGAAATTGGCTACCCCGTACTTGTTCGTCCCTCATTCGTTCTCGGCGGTCGTGCAATGCAGATAGTTGCAGATGAAGAACAGCTCAGAGTTTACCTCAGAACAGCGGTTGAAATCGACGAAGACAAACCCGTTCTCGTAGATAAGTACATAGCAGGTAAGGAAGTTGAGGTTGACGCTATCTGTGACGGTAAGGATGTATTCGTTCCCGGTATCATGGAGCTTGTAGAACGTACAGGTATCCATAGCGGTGACTCCATCAGCGTATATCCCTCATTCAGCATTAGCGAAAAGACAAAGGAAACCATCCTTGATTATACACGCCGTCTCGGTCTCGGTATCGGCATTGTAGGTCTTTACAACATCCAGTTCATAGTTGATAAGGAAGAAAACGTATACATCATTGAGGTTAACCCCCGTTCTTCCAGAACAGTTCCGTTCCTTTCAAAGGCTACCGGATACAGCCTTGCAGATATCGCAACAAGAGTTATCCTCGGTAAGTCTCTCCGTGAACAGGGCTTTGATAAGATATATCCCGAAGAAAAGAAGCGTTGGTACGTAAAGGTTCCCGCATTCTCATTTGCAAAGCTCCGTGGACTTGATGCATACCTCTCACCTGAAATGAAATCCACAGGTGAAGCAATAGGTTATGACGATAAGCTCACACGTGCATTGTACAAGGCTCTCAAGGCAAGCGGAATGAGCGTTACAAACTACGGTACAGTCCTTGCAACTATCGCTGACCGTGATAAGGAAGAAGCACTCCCCCTCATCAGACGCTTCTACAACATGGGCTTCAACATTCAGGCAACCGCAGGAACCGCTAAATTCCTCAAGGAAAACGGAATCCGTACTCATGCAGTAAGCAAGATAAGCGATGGCAGTAACGAAATCCTCGATGCTATCAGACAGGGCTACGTTACATACGTTATCAATACCCGTGATACAAACTCTTCGGGCGGTATCTCCGACGGTCATGAGATAAGACGTTGTGCTACCGAAAACAACATCACAATGTTCACGTCCCTCGATACCGTAAAGGTACTTCTCGATGTACTTGAAGAAACAACACTCGGTATTTCGACAATAGATGCGTAATTTAAGGTGAAAATGACAGAATTAAAGACAACTCTGTGCGGAGTGGAGCTTGATAACCCCATTATCCCAGCAAGCGGTACATTCGGCTACGGCTACGAGTTCGCACAGTTTTATGACATAAATATTCTCGGTTCAATATCCGTAAAGGGTACGACAAGAGAATTACGTTTTGGAAACCCGACTCCGAGAATTGCGGAATGTGAGGCAGGTATGCTCAACTCCGTAGGACTCCAGAATCCCGGCGTTGAAAAGGTGCTTTCACACGAGCTTCCAGAACTCAGAAAGCATTTCAACAAGCCTATCATGATGAACGTAAGCGGCTTTTCGGTTGAAGAATATACAGAGACCGTGGAAATGCTCGATTCTGAAAATGACATAGGCTGGTTTGAAGTAAATATTTCCTGCCCGAACGTACACGGAGGCGGTATGGCTTTCGGTACAAATGCGGCAAATGCGGCAAAGGTTACAGAGGCTGTACGTAAAGTAACAAAAAAGCCGGTTATAATCAAGCTCTCTCCGAATGTTACAGACATCACTGAGATTGCAAAGGCTTGTGAAGCGGCAGGTGCTGATGGTGTGTCACTTATAAATACCCTTTTCGGTATGAAAATAGACCTGAAAAGAAAACGTCCCGTGCTTGCAAATAAGGCGGGCGGATATTCGGGCCCGGCAGTAAAGCCTGTTGCTGTAAGAATGGTATATCAGGTGTACGAAGCCGTAAAAATACCGATAGTCGGTATGGGTGGTATAGCAACAGCAGAGGACGTGCTTGAGTTCATGCTCGCAGGTGCCTCCGCAGTTGAAGTAGGTGCTGCAAACCTCGTCGAACCCTACGCTTGCAGAAACATTATAAACGATTTACCCGTAGCAATGGAAAAATACGGAATTGACAAACTTGAAGATATCATAGGAGGAGCACACTGATGGGACGTGACGTTATCATTGCCTGCGATTTTGCGGGAAAGAATGAGTGTATCAGTTTTCTTGACAAATTTACAGGAAAGAAGCCGTTCGTTAAAATAGGAATGGAGCTTTTCTATGCGGAAGGTCCGCAGATCGTACGTGAGATTAAGGAAAGAGGACACAAAATATTCCTCGACCTAAAGCTCCACGATATTCCGAATACAGTAAAAAAATCAATGGCAGTTCTCTCCAGACT
>CAYTLG010000109.1:0-6480 GCA_964438725.1 uncultured Ruminococcus sp.
GATTATTGATATGGAGGATGCATTGTGGTATAATTAAACTATCTATAACTATACAATGCGGAGGCAGAATATGTGCCTTAGTGTCATAAAGCGTCTGTTTTCGGTAATGCAAAGACGTGATGACCTCCCGGAGATGAGATTACCTCTGGCGGTGTTGTTTATGCTCCTTACTGCTGTATTTTCCTGTGCGGGAGTTCATATGATGTCCGCTGCACTTGTGGGTGAGGAATCACTTGTCGGAGCTGTGGTATCGCTTGTATTTATCCCGCCTGCCGTATGCTGTTATGCGATGATAATACTCCTCTGGAGACGCTATGCTTCATTGCTGACGACTCCTGTGACAGCGGCGGCACTGTATATTACCGGAGCAAATGACTTCTATTCGTCAGTGGTGTTCCTTTTGTCCGTGCTTGTCGTGTCGTATGCGTTCGCTGTGTCCATGATATCACGTGAGACAAAGTTCAGACGTATCACATCGGTTACGGTTGCAATGGCACTGTGTGTCCTTGTCGCAATACTCGGATATCTCGGAATGCGTTCACTCAGCGTGGAGAAAATAGCCTCAGAGGTGTATTATATTATAAAAAATGCAGTTTCGTTTGCGTATCTCTCACTTGGTGTGGGTATCACGGAATACGAATGCTCAAGATACGCAAGAGAAATTGTTACCATGCTTCCTGCCTATATCGGAATTTTGTCGCTTGCATTAGCTGCCGTTTCCGATATCCTTGCAAGAGCCGTGTTCCGTGTGCTTGACTGCGAGAACGTGTTTATAATGCTGACCAGCGATATTACAATGACAAAAAGCTATGCCATAGTCTATGTTATTGCAGTCGTGCTTATCTCAATGACGGCACAGGATGGAGTGACATTGTTCTCGACTATCGCAAGAAGTGTCGCATATGTTATGGCTATTCCGTGTGCCGTAGTCGGTGTAAGCTCACTTTTCACAATGACTGCGGATGAATATTTCCTCGTGACAAAAAAACGTGCGATAACGCTGGCAGCAGTGGTGTTTCTCATGCTTTTTGTCGGATTTTATGCCTTTATCGTGCTTGCCTCAGTGTTTGGTGCGGTAAATGTCATAGCACAACATACATCAAAAACCAAAAAGATATAAGGTGTTAAGCCATGCCGAAGAAAAATAAACAGAATAATGAACTCCGAGGAATGTCGCAGGGTATAAAACGTGAAACGGCACTTGTGTTTGTGCTGTCTGCCGTGCTTTGTCTTGTGCTGTACATCGCTGTCATCATGACTACAACAGCAGATATGCTGTACAGTGGTATCTTTGTCGGCGTGCTTTACATCGGAATATGCTCAATGACGTATCTTCTTCTCGAACGTCATAAAAAGAACCGCACCGGAAACGAAACTCTTGCTCCCGTCATGGGCAGAATAATGTTCGATGCAGTCGTAAAAATGAATACCCCCGTGTTTATCTGTGATTCTTCCGAGAGAATAATCTGGTACAATAACGCAACAGAAGAGCTTCATTCCGATAAAAATAAGCTCTACGGTGAGTCTGTACATGAGCTTTTCGGCGTAACTCTTGCCGATATCAGAAGCGACAGACATGAGGGTGGTGCAAGACTGACCTGCGAGGGACGTTCATTCCTTGTAAAATATAATCACATCAAGACCGATGACAACGATTTTGCACTTATCATGACAACGGAAACGACCGAGCTTGATAACCTCACCGCTAAAATGGAGAGCGAGGAGACTGTTGTTTGTTATATCATGATAGATAACCTTGCGGAAATGATGCAGTACGACAGCGAACAGTACAGACCTGCTGCCGCAAAGATAGATGAAATAATCCGTGATTGGGCTGATGAGTACGGCGGTATCCTCAAGGAATATGAGAGGGACAAGTACATCTTTATAACCGTTGCTCATGTGCTTGACGAGCTTATCGAGGGAAAATTCGATATTCTCGACCGTGTGCGTGCAGTACGTGCCGGAGATACAAACCTTCCCCTTACAATATCAATGGGTGTGTCGGGCATAGGCGAAAGCTACAAGGAAAGAGAAAAGAACGCTCATGCCGCACTTGATATGGCACTTCAGCGTGGAGGAGACCAGGCCGCAGTAAAGGGTGACGGCTCAATGGACTTTTTCGGCGGTGTTACAAAGGGAGTTCAAAAGAGAACCAACGTAAGAGCCAGAGTTGTTTCCAATGAGATAATGGCAGCAGCAAAACAGGCTTCAAACGTACTCATAATGGGTCACAAAAAAGCGGATTTCGACGCACTCGGAGCTTGCATAGGACTTTCACGTATTGCAAAATTCTGTGGTGTCAGAACAAATATCGTGCTTGATATGAATGACTCCAACCTTTTCGGATGCCGAAATATACTTGACTCCGATGAGGATTATCCGTCGGTTTTCGTGGATTCTGAGAGAGCACTTGACCTGCTTGAAACCGGAACACTCGTTATCGTAGCGGACGTAAACCGACTTGAAAACACAGAGCTTCCAGAACTTGCATACAGAACGGAAAAGCTCGCAGTAATAGACCACCATCGTAAGCTCTCCGAATATAAAACGGAGCCTGACGTTGAATATATAGAGCCGTCCGCTTCATCGACCTGTGAGATTGTTGCGGAAATGCTCGAACAGGTACTCCCGAAGGATGATTTGTCCCCTGCCGAGGCGGATATCATGCTTGCGGGTATCACACTCGACACGAAGCAGTTTACCCAGAACGTCGGAACACGCACTTTCTCTGCTGCAATGTACCTCAGAGACCGTGGTGCCTCCACTGCCGATGTAAAGGAGCTGTT
The DNA here is from genome assembly GCA_964438725.1 of uncultured Ruminococcus sp. Taxonomy (GTDB): domain Bacteria; phylum Bacillota; class Clostridia; order Oscillospirales; family CAG-272; genus UMGS1696. The sequence continues at coordinate 2,790 of CAYTLG010000109.1, forward strand.
CCGTGAGAGCTTCGACGATTATATGCGTGAGGCAAAATTCAGAAGAAATGTTGAGCTGTACAGGGGTTCATGTGCGATAACCATCGTTGATGACCTCGAAGCGGGAGACAGAATCATTGCCGCAAAGGCTGCGGATAATCTTCTGAAGGTTATCGGTATTGAAGCCTCGTTTGCCATCGTAAAGATAGGTGATACACTTCATATATCGGCACGTTCACAGGGAAAGCTCAATGTCCAGCTCGTACTTGAAAACATGGGCGGCGGCGGTCACTTTGATTCAGCTGCGGTACAGTGTAAGAATAAGAGCGTGGATGAAGTGGTAGCCGAGCTTAAAGACTCGATAGATAAAGTTATGAATTGATAAGGAGAATATAAAAATGAAAGTTGTACTCTTACAGGATGTAAAAGGTCAGGGCAAAAAGGACGATCTCATAAATGTATCAGATGGATATGCACGTAACTTCCTCTTCCCCAGAAAGCTGGCAGTAGAAGCAGATGCGGCTGTCCTCAACGATATCAAAAACAAAGAAGCAGCAAAACAGAGAAAGATAGAGCTTGAAAAGCAGGCAGCACGTGAGACCGCAGAAAAGCTCGGTGGTATCCTCGTTAAGATAAAGGTAAAAGAGGGTGCTGACGGAAAAATGTACGGTTCCGTTACAACAAAGGATATCGCAGAAGCTCTCAAGGCACAGTTCGGTATCGAAGTTGACAAGAGAAAGATAGTTCTCAACGAAAACGTAAAGTCATTCGGAAACTATACAGCGGATGTAAAGCTCTATCCTGAAATTGCAGGTAAGCTCAACATTCTCGTTCACGCAGGCTAAGAAGCAATGATAACTCAGGAGAAAAAGGCAGGTGGGGAAAAATGAATAACGAGCTTGACCGAAAGCTGCCGTTCTCTCTTGAGGCGGAGCAATCTCTGCTGGGTTCGATACTCATAGACCCCTTATGTATGGACGATATAGCCGCAATTGTATCCTCCGATGATTTCTATGTTCTGGAGCATCAGGAGATATTCAGTGCGGTTCAGTCCATGTATATAAAATCGAAGAATATCGACGTTGTTACACTCATTGATGAGCTTGTAAAAAGCGGTACATACGATGAGGCAGGCGGCAGAGAATATCTAAAGCTGGTTGCGGAAGCAGTTCCCACGGCGGCAAACGCAAAGGATTATGCAAATATAATCCGTGACAAAGCAATACTCCGTAAGCTCATTGAAGCGGGAGAGGACATAACAGAAGCGGCATACGCAGGAGATGACAGTGCAGAAAATCTTGTGGAATATGCGGAGTCCAAGATATTCCGTATCGCAGAAGGCAGGGAGGACAAGAATTTCGTCCATATCCGTGATGCACTTATCCAGGTATACGACAGACTGACAAAGCTCTCGCAGAATCCCGATGCTCTCAGAGGTACACCGACAGGCTATACTGCCCTTGACAATGTTATAGTAGGTATGCAGGAAGCCGACCTTGTGCTTATCGGAGCCAGACCGGGTATGGGTAAGACCTCTTTTGCCATGAATATTGCTACGGAAGCCGCAATAAAGACGAAAAAAACCGTATGCGTATTCTCGCTTGAAATGTCAGCCGAACAGCTTGCAAACCGTATGCTGTCGAGTGAAGCACAAATTGACAGCTATAAAATGCGTTCGGGAACTCTTTCGGCAGAGGACTGGAATGCAATAGCCTATGCCTCATCCAGACTTTCCGAAACGGATATACTCATCGACGATACTCCCGGTGTTACTGTTACCGCAATGAAAGCAAAGCTGCGTCGTGTAAAAAACCTCGGACTCGTTATAATCGACTACCTCCAACTCATGCAGGGTGACAGACGTAATGACAACCGTGTACAGGAAATAGGCGATATCTCACGAGGCTTGAAACTTCTTGCAAAAGAGCTTGCGATTCCCGTAATATGCTGTGCCCAGCTTTCGAGAGGACCTGAAAACCGTCCGGATAAACGACCTATGCTGTCAGACCTTAGAGATTCCGGTGCTATTGAGCAGGACGCAGATATAGTAATGTTCCTCTATCGTGACGAATATTACAAGGAAGAAACCGTAGATCAGTCCGTAGCGGAGGTTATCGTTGCGAAAAACCGTCACGGCTCACTTGATAAAGTAAAGCTCGGATGGATAGGACGGTTTACAAAATTCACCAACCTTGCAGATGAAGCACAGGGCGGAGCATGATAGGATGGATTATAATTTGAGTGAAAACTATATACTTGACGGTATAAGCTCACCCGATGACGTGAAAAAGCTGTCCGAGGATTCGCTTAATGAGCTTGCGGTGGAAATACGTCGTACTATCATTGAGACTACCTCAAAAAACGGCGGTCATCTTGCGTCGAATCTGGGGATGGTGGAACCGTCAATAGTCCTTCATCGTGTTTTTGACTGTGCAAACGGTGACAAGCTGATTTTTGATGTTGGACATCAAGCGTACGCACATAAGTTGCTCACAGGAAGATATGGTGCATTCCATACACTCAGACAGTTCGACGGAATATCGGGACTGACAAACCGTGATGAATCCCCATATGATACCGTAACTGCGGGTCATTCGGGAACATCTCTTTCAATTGCGGTGGGACTTGCGGAAGCTAATCGACTCAGCGGAAAAAATTCGTGGGTCGTAGCGGTGATAGGTGACGGCTCATTCACAAACGGTATGATATATGAAGCTCTGAATCAGATGGCAGTTCGAAGATTGCGACTCATTGTTATCCTAAACGATAATGAAATGTCGATATCGAAAAACGTCGGCGGTCTGTCGGATTATCTTTCATATATCAGAACGAGTGAGCGTTATTTCGGCTTTAAAACTGTTATGAAGCGTCTGTTTCATAGGGTACCGGTTGTCGGTGACGGAATGATATCTGTCGCACGCAGGATAAAGACGGTTCTGAAACGTATAACGAACTCTGAAACATGGTTTGAATCGTTTGGACTTGAATATCTGGGACCCGTAAACGGAAACGATATGCAGCACCTTACCTCAGTTTTGACTGAAGCAAAGCAAAAGAACTGCCCCGTAGTAGTCCACATGAAAACTAAAAAGGGACTTGGCTATGAACCTGCGATGAAATACCCGGAGAGATATCACAGTACATCCCCGTTTGATATAGACGGAGCGAAAAACATCCTGCGTGTTACACCAAAGACATATACCGATGCTTTTTCAGATGCACTTGTTGAACTTTCGGCTCAGGATTCAAGGGTCTGTGCGATAACGGCGGCAATGACTCAGGGATGTGGGCTTGACGTGTTCCGTGATACATATCCCGACAGATTTTTTGACGTTGGAATAGCCGAGGAACACGCAGTTACAATGGCAGGCGGACTGTCTCTCGGCGGACTGCGGCCAATAGTGGTTATATATTCTACGTTTGCACAGCGTGTTTTCGACCAGCTTTGGCATGACGTGGCATTACAGCATATTCCGCTGAAACTCGTCCTTTCTCATACGGGAATCGTGTCTGGAGATGGCGTTACTCATCAGGGCGTGTTCGATTATGCACTCTTTTCCGCTATACCGAACGTGAAAATACTCGGAGTGACTGATGAACGTACACTTTCCGATATGCTTAGAGTTGAGCATGACGGACTTTGTGTTATAAGATACCCGAAAGATAATGCTGTTTCTGATTGCCGTGATATACATACCCCATCCTTTGAATC
>CAYTLG010000110.1:0-6429 GCA_964438725.1 uncultured Ruminococcus sp.
GGTATATACACAATAGGTCAGGATAATAATTTGAATGCGTGTCTTTTTTATGTGAATAACGGATTCAAAATCGGAGGTCTTGACACCAATGTATACGTAGGAACAAGTCAGGAAGGCAAAAAGGATATACTCTTCTATTCAGATAATTAAAAAATACCATTAATGTGATTAATGTGCAATCATACTAATGGTATTTTGGTTATATTAGAGCTTCATATATCCGTCCTTGACCAAACCAATCTTTTTCATTATTTCGTTGAATATTATCGAAAGAACAGCAGGAAGAATTACACACAGAAGAATTATTCCAACCCACACCATAGGCGATGAACCGGAAGAAGCAATAATTCCAATAGGTCCTACAAGACCGCAAGTACCCATACCGGCTGATACTCCGCTGCATTCAAGTCCGAACACCATTGTTGAAAGAGGACCGCATACAGCAGAAGCAAGCGTAGGAGCTATCCAAATCTGTGGATGACGACATATATTACCCATTTGGAGCATTGATGTACCAAGTCCCTGGGAAACAACACCACCCCATCTGTTTTCACGGAAACTACATGCTGCAAAACCTACCATTTGACAGCAACATCCAACCACGGCAGCTCCACCTGCAATTCCCGATATAGAAATCATAGCACAAAGAGCCGCAGAGGAAATTGGAAGTGTAAGAACAATTCCTACAACAACAGACACTACAATTCCCATAAGGAAAGGCTGATACTGTGTTGCTGTATTAACAAAATCACCAAGATAATACATGAGGTATGCAATTCCTGGACATACGAGCTTTGCCACAAGAACACCGACTACTATTGTCACAGATGGTGTTACAAGAATATCAACCTTCGTTTTCTTTGAAACAAGCATAGCTATCTCAACAGCAACAATAACTGCAACAAATGAACCGGCAGGTCCTGCTGTAACAGTGGATTCACCGATAACGGTTCCGAGTGAATATCCTGCATATCCTACTGATGCACATGAAAAAATAACAAGCGGATCTGCTTTCATTGAATATGCTATTGCAGTTCCAATTGCCATACCTGATGAAACTGAAGCAAGTCGATTTATCTCTGTGAACAGTTCAACACCTGTGTATTTTCCAATGGTATTAAAGATAGTTCCTATGAGAAGTGAAGCAAATAATCCGAGTGCCATCGCTCCCATTGCATCAATAAAGTATCGTTTCAAATACTTTTTGACCGTTTCCATAATAATGTCCTCCGTGTGTTTTCACATATTTGTTCTATTATAACACAATATTCATATAGCTTCAATTGACATTTTATTCAGAGATGGTGCATAGGCATGACAATATTTCGGCACAAAGCGATTTTTACATTATTGTTTTCGTGTACATAATATGGTATAATATTGATGTAATACAATTATAAATTGATTATCAACTTTACTCGAAATTGTTAAATAAAGGTGAACTATGGTAAAAACAAACGCAATGCGACTGCTTGACAGTGCGAAAATCAAATATGAGCTTTCCGAATATGAGGTAGATGAAAACGATTTATCCGGAGTTCATGGTGCAGAAATGCTCGGTATAGACCCTGACCAGATGTTTAAAACCCTTGTCTGTGTTGATGATAAGGGTGGCCACGAGGTTTTTATCATTCCTGTTGCGTATGAGCTTGACCTTAAGAAATGTGCTTCTGCGGCAGGTGTGAAGCGTGTGGAAATGATACACGTAAAGGAACTCCTTCCTCTTACAGGATATATAAGAGGCGGATGTTCTCCCATAGGTATGAAGAAAAAATTCCCGACTTACATAGATGAAACCGCTCAATTATGCGATAAAATCTATGTAAGTGCGGGAATTCGTGGAGTTCAGCTTATTTTGAATCCAGATTCTCTTGCTGAATATGTTGGGGCTTCATTTAAAGAGCTTATTCGCTGACTTTTTTCTCAAGAAGTCTGACAGCATTCATACCATCGTACTCTTCAACCATGACGGAAACTATTTCTCCCTTTGATGTAGGGATGTTCTTTCCGACAAAATCAGGACGTATTGGAAGTTCTCTGTGACCTCTGTCAATCAATACAGCTAACTGGATTGCCGCCGGCCTTCCGTTGGCAAAAACAGCTTCAATCGCAGCTCGTGCCGTTCTTCCGGTATATATAACGTCATCTACAAGAATCACTGTTTTTCCGTTTATATCGCATGGCATCTCAGTATCAGCTTTATCGGGCATTAACGCCACATTATCAAGATCATCACGATACATTGTTATATCGATATATCCGACGGGAACATTTGCTTTTTCAAACCTGCTGATATTTTCAACAAGCATTTTTGCAAGCGGTATCCCACGTCTTTTTATACCGACAAGGCATAGATTTTCTGTGCCTTTATTTTTTTCTATGATTTCGTGAGTCATTCTTGTCAAAGCACGTCTGACTGCCGACTCATCCATAAGCTCAGATTTTATGACCAACATAGCAACCCCGTTGTAAAGTTATTTTCAGATATTTCTCTGACTTGCTATTCTTGAAAGCTCAACAATTTTGTCCGCACATGAATCAAAAAAATTAATATAGCTTTCGCAATACTTCTGCTTCATGAGATTTCCGTATTCATCTATCTGACGATATCTTGCACATCCACCTCTACATAGCACATAATATTTGCATTTTCTGCATTTTTCATCGATGCTATATGACCTCTCACGGAATTTTCGTGCGTTTTCAGAGTTCATGAGTTCATGAATTGAATTTTCTACGATATTTCCGCATTTCCACTCATCCAGCACGTAGAAGTCACACGGATATGCTCCTCCGTCAGCTTCTACAACAAGATTGGCAGGACAGGCTCCGTTCATACCACAACACTCAGCAGGTTTTCCCTGTGCCAACATAACGAAATTATCAAATTCACGCACACTTATGTAATTTCCGCTTTTGAAATCATCATAATAGTATCCAAACGCAGTCTTTAAAAATGTTGCGTATCTTTTCGGTGTAAGCGAATATACACTCTCACCATCAGCATCACCAAATCCGTCAACGTGCTTGATAAACTGGAGATACTTATAATTCTTTGACCGCAAATATTGGTATATTTTTGAGATGTTCTTAGCGTTATTATCGGTAAGTACTGTCAGAATATTGTATTCAATACCATATTCATCAAGCCTTTTTATGTTTTCCGAAACACGCTTGAATGTACCGTCTCCACTTGCATCAATACGATTCATATCATGCAAGACCGATGTACCGTCAAGAGAAACGCCAAGCAGAAAATGATTATCACGAAGTACACACAGCAGTTCATCCGACAACTCGAATGCATTCGTCTGCATAGCATAACTCACAGTGATTTTCTTCTCGTTATATTTATCAACAAACGAAATGAAGTCACAATAGAATTCTACCCCTGCAAGAGTTGGCTCACCGCCCTGGAAAGCAAATGTAACTGTCCCATCTGCAAATTCAAATGCACGTCTCACAAGAGCTTCTGATGTATCACGTGACATTATGCCGTATGAGCGTATCTCTCTGTGATCAGCAACATCTGCATAAAAGCAATAACGACAACGCATATTGCACAGTCCGGAGGCAGGTTTTATCAGTATTGAAAGTGGCGGCATTGCTTCACGCTTTCTTGTAATATGTAATATAATTTACCTTGACATTTCCGTTCTTATCAGCAACAAGCTCATAATAGAGTTTCTTTGAGGCATCGCTACCAATATCGTTTCTGAACGTACCATCATTCCTGTAAATCATGTAGCTAACATTAAATGTCCATGTTGTACATCCATCATCGGAAAAAGTCTCACTGAGCTGTTCCACATTGATGTTATATATCATCTGTGGTGCAAAAAGTTCATACGGCTCGTAATACTTATAGTAATTATCAGTAAAGTACGAGTTGTATGTTTCGACATCGCCTCTTTCGATAGTTTTGAAGTACTCTACAAAAAACTGTACGGCATCGTTATAATCCTTAACCTCTTCATCAAGAACAAGAATTGTGTAGTTGTCGTCGGTATAATGAACACCTCTGTCAAGATCCATGTATTCCGGAACAGTTGTAACATCAAGGTCATAGTCAGAAGGATAGAAATTATAGCTAACTATTTTATCAGAATACATGGAAGTGACGGACTTTACTTCCTCTTTCTCGAAAAACTGAGGATAAAAAGTCAGAACATATCCGACGGCGGCAAGAAGTGTAACCACAATAATTGCAATTATGAGGTTTCTGCGTTTTTTGCTGCCAGTCTTTTTTACGTTATTTTCGTTCATTCCCATGCTCCCTTTTATTAATCTCAGCCAATGAATCTCTTAAGATTGTCAAGACCTACTCTGATACCACGGAGGTTGTCTTCCATACCTTCAAATTCAACAGTTACAAATCCATCGTAGCCTGTACCCTTGAGTGTCTGGAGACTCTGATATACCTTAGCATCACCATGACCAATGATAGCACCACGGATATAGTTGCCGCCTCTTGTCTTAAACCAACCTTCACCGGGATTTACATCCATACCTGACTTGCGGAAGAAGTCCTTTGCATGAACGTGGAATGCGTAAGGTGCCATAATTGCAACAGAAAGAGTGGGATCTTCGTCAGCACACATAAAGTTACCGCAGTCAACAAGAGCACCGAAGTTATCATGTGCAACAGCATTGATAAGAGATTCAACTCTTGCAGCATCCTGAGAGAAGTATCCGTGGTTTTCTGTCATTGTTTTAACACCGAGCTGTTCAGCGAACTTTGTAACCTCACGGCAGCATTCAGCAACAACAGGAAGTGCGTTTGCATAACCTCTGGAATGCTTCATAGATGCAGGATAACCATAGCATACATCATGACGCAGAAGAGACATACCACATTCAGCCGCAAATTCAACGTGCTTCTTGAGCCTTTCGATTTCAGCGTTCTTATCAGCAGAAAGGAAGTTTGCTCCTACAGCCAGTGCAACAGGAGTGATTCCTTTTTCCGCACAGCGTTCCTTTATCTTCTTTGCAGCATCCTTTTCGTTCATGTAGCCGCCATCTATAAATTCAATACCGTCAAAGCCCATTTCTGCTGCCTTGTCGATTATGCCAAGATATCCGAGGCTGTCCTCTGAGAAATAAGGTCCGAAGCTGTAAGATGTAACACAGGTTTTCATAGTGTCCTCCTAAAAAATTAAACATTCGTAAATCATTATTCAGTGAAGATTCACTTTTCACCATATACATTATACAATAGTTTCTCGACTTTTTCAATAAAGATTTTTATTTTTTGAAAAAAACCTTGACAATATCAAAGAATGTATTTATAATATTCATGTTGGATATAAGCTGACAAAATATTATCATTATACATATATCTAAGGAGAAACAAAATGTTTGAAAAAATCAAGGCTCTGCTTGTTGATGAGCTTAATATCAAAGAAGCAGACATTACCCCTTCCGCTGAGCTTGTTACAGACCTCGGTATAAACTCTCTTGAGCTTGCCGACCTTGTTCTTCTTTGCGAAGAGAAATTTGACGTTGAAATCAGCGATGATGAAATTCACAAGTTCATTACCGTTGGTGATGTTGCAGACTACCTCGCACAGGCTGTCGAAAACAACTGAGCCGTATTTTTTCGGATAACATGGAAACGTGTCATTAACGGCACGTTTTCTTTATATTTTAATAAATCGGAGTAAAACGTGAAAAACGATCTCAGCACACGAGAAAAAATTAATATACGTGGAGTAATGTTCGACAATGTTACATTTGATGAGGCCGTAGAACGTCTGCTGACAAATCTTGAGAACTGTCAGAAATGTGCATTATACACACCAAACTCTGAAATCGTACAATCATGTATAGATGATGTATCACTCTACCCTATTATAAATTCTGCCGAACTGATTATTCCTGATGGAATTGGTGTTGTTAAAGCAGGACGTATCCTCTCAACACCCTTCAAAGGCGGTAAAGTAGCGGGAATTGAAGTAGGTGAAGAGCTTATAAAACGTCTCTCAGGCAGTAACCATTCTGTTTTTCTTCTTGGAGGAAAGCCAGGTGTAGCCGAAGCCGCACGTGACAAACTCAGTGAAAAATATCCCAGTATTTCATTCGCTGGTTGTCATGACGGCTATTTCAAAAAAGAAGACGAGGAAAATGAAGAAATAATCCGTGTCATAAACGAAAGTGGAGCTGATGTGCTATTTGTTTGTCTCGGTTGTCCTACTCAGGAAAAGTGGATATACAACAATCGTGAAAAGCTCGAATACGCACTTCTCTTCCTTGCACTCGGAGGTTCACTTGACGGATATTCCGGAAATGTAAAAAGAGCTCCCAAAATATTCATAAAGCTCGGACTTGAGTGGTTCTATCGTCTGTTATGCGAACCAAGCCGTATCGGACGAATGATGAAGTTACCAAAGTTCTATTTCGGAACATGGAAGTATAAACTCACTTCAAATA
>CAYTLG010000111.1:0-6349 GCA_964438725.1 uncultured Ruminococcus sp.
CCCTGACCTCTAGCGTGACAGGCTAGCGTTCTAACCAACTGAACTACCAGGCCATGTGCAAAGCTATTGCCAAGCACGATGGAAACAATAGGGCTCGAACCTATGACCCTCTGCTTGTAAGGCAGATGCTCTCCCAACTGAGCTATGCTTCCATTTGGTCTTTGTCTTTAGGAGGTTTTCTTTGTTTTCGCTTTCCCCTGCCGACGTATGATATTATACCACAGTCATATTTGTTTGTCAACCCCTTTTTTCAATTTTTTTTAGATTTTTTTGATTTTTTTATTTTTCGCAAAAAGAGAGATCAGCCCACCCCGAAATGCACGGAAATAGGCTGATCTAAGCCGTATTTTACACGTTTTCAGTTATTTTAAGCTCTCCGTCCTTTACATAGCCGTATTCACCGCTTTCGTAAAGCTCAACTTTTTCTCCCGATATATGTGTTATCGCTGCGGGAGAGATAAATTTATCAAGTCTGCCTATCGGGGCAAATCCGTTTTCGTACGGTATGAGCAGGTAGAGCTTGAAGTCATCGTTGTTTTCGAGAGTGAAGTCTGTCACCTCGTCCTTGCCGATTATTTTTACTTCACGTGAGAAATGCTCATAGAGGACGTACTGTTCGTGACCGCCGAGTTCGGATATATCGCTCACGGAAACTGTACCGGAAACCGCAGAGTTTTCACGGTCGATATTGAACGCAGCAATCACTCCGACATCACCTGTGATATTCTGAATTTTGATTGGCTTTCCGGAAAATTCGGGGTCAACGGTAAGACAGTCCTCGGTAGGTGTACCGCATCTGTCACAGCGGAGTATTCTTCCGTCATCGAATGCAAGAGGGAAGAGAATATCTCTATGGCTTCGTCCTATCTCATCACTGACGTATATGGGACCGCCAGAAACCGCTCTCAGCAGGCTGTTTTTCTTTGCCTGTGAGTCGTCCGTCCACCACATATCATAGTCACTCCAGTAGAACTGACCCTGTAATATACTGTTGTATGTACATTGCAGAATGTGCTTTGCAAACCATGCTCTGTCCTCAGGCTGGAAGTCATCGCTTGCACGGCAGATACTGCTGAAGCCACGGTTCCACATATCCTCAGATGCCATGCCCATGCAGTTTATAATCACGTTGTCAAAGTTCATGCCTACCGAGCCTTCAAGCCCCTTGTGCCAGCTTCTGGTGACCTTTCCAACGCTGTCCTCGCCCTTGTAGAAGCGACGTGTCATGCTTTGGTTATCTACCTTTACAAAGTCAGCTCCGCATTCACGCAGGAAAGAATGGATGGTGTCAAAGTACATAAATGCGTTCTGCTCATGCCAGTCTCCGATTATCATTCCGTCCTGTGTTTTGAAGGTGTAGTCACGGAGTTTTTTATATGCCTCTCCGTTTGGGTCAAGTCCACGCCAGTAGCCCGTTGTGGGATGCCACATTCCGACCTTCATGCCGTAGGAGTGTATCTTTTCGATGGTATGAGCGAGACCCATTGGGAAGCGATCCTTTGCCGCTTCAAAGTCTGCCATGTGTGAGGAGTGCATAAGGCGGAACATATCCTCACGCTTGCGGTATTTTCCAGGAAATTCGGTTATCTCCGCCCACATATCGTCGATGATAGCCCATTTTACTGGTATGTTTTTATTCTTGAACTCTTCGCATTTATCGACGAGTCCACGTTCATTGACACGTATCTGAAGTGCGTCCCAGCTGCACCAGCCGAGATACTCAAATACATCGGGATAGCGTTTGTCTTTTCTGAGTGGTGTTGCACGTCCGAGTAGCTTAACTGCCAGTCTTACACATAGCTCAGTCAGCTTCAAAACGTCGTCTCCCTCAGCAGTCACGCACGCCAGGGTATCACATTCTCCAAGTCCCTCTTTCCACGAAAAAAGACGAGCCGCCAGCTTTTCTCCACGACCCACGAGAATGCACTTGTAGTCCTCCGAAACGACGGGAACGATAACTCCGAACACGCCGTTCGTTCTGCGATAGACAAAGTATTGACATTCCTCTACATTGGTGTAGTCACCGTTTTTTCCGAACCTGGGTGAACACCAGAATTCCGAATGCCGCACGTTTGCCATGTAGGTGAATTCGCCATCAGGTGTCATGCCTATTTCAGCACCGCATTCGCTGTCAAGGGGTTTATTTCCGTTCCATTCTCCACGAACCGCAGTGAGAGTTACGCCGTCAAGCACGTATTCTTCACGCACAGAGCAGAATTCATCTCTTACAAAAGTACCGTTTTCAAAATATACCTTCATCGTAACCTCCGAAAGTCTTATACTTATATGGATTATAGCAAACTGAATCGCAATAATCAATGATTTTGTGAAAAAAACTGTAATTTAAAGAAAAATCAATGACAGGATTCGACAAATTGCTGTATTTTTTTGAAAAAGCTCTTGCAATAACTACAGTTTTATGGCATAATTAAGCGTAATACTATTTTTGAGAGGTGCAATATGCCTATTACTTTTATTGAGGACAAAAAGCTGTTCAAGCTCGATACCTCATCCTCATCTTATGTTATCTCTGTATTTGACGGCGGATATCTTCTCAACTGCTACTACGGTGCGAAGATTCCCGACGCAAACTTTACGGACTTCTACTTCCGTGACTGGTTTGCTTCTTTCTCAACTCAGAGCCCGTCCGTTGACAAGTATGACTTCTCTGCTGACGTTGCTCCCGTTGAGTATTCCGGCTTTGGCACAGGTGACTTCCGTAAGACTCCCGTAGCTATCCGTAATGCTGACGGCAACAACTGCACAGACTTCCGTTACAAGGGTCACAGAATTTACAGCGGCAAGCCCGAACTCAAGGGACTTCCCTCACTTTACGAAAACAAGGCGGGAGAGTGTGAGACGCTCGAAATCGACGTAAGAGACGATGTTACCGGAGCTGAGGCTGTCCTCATTTACACCGTTTTCAACGAATACAGTGCTATGACAAAGTCTGTACGTATCAAGAATGCGTCTGACAAGCCTATGGATATCGAAAAAGTATATTCTTCAAGCGTAACTCTGCCCACAATGGACTTTGATATGCTCCACCTTTATGGTAGACATAACGCAGAACGCAATATGGCACGCACACCTCTTGAACACGGTCATACATCCATTTCATCCGTAAGAGGTTCCTCCTCCCACTTCCACAATCCCTTTGCAGCATTCGTAAGAAACGGTGCTAATGCCGCAAACGAGGATTTCGGTGATGTATACGGCTTCAACTTTGTATACAGTGGTAACTTTGATATTACAGCTGACGTTGATTACTACGCAACCACAAGAATCAATGTAGGTATCAATCCCGAAGGCTTCCTTTGGAGACTCGAACCCGGTGAAGAATTCCAGGCTCCCGAAGTAGTTCTTGTATATTCCAATGAAGGTCTTGGCGGAATGAGCCGTACTTTCCACCGTCTCTATATGAACAACCTTGTTCGTGGTAAGTGGAAAACCGAAAAGCGTCCTCTCCTTATCAATAGCTGGGAGGCTGCATTCTTTAGCTTTGATACCGAAAAGCTTGTTTCTTTTGCTGAACGTGCAAAGGAGCTTGGAATCGAAATGCTCGTTATGGATGACGGTTGGTTTGGCGTTCGTAATGACGACAGACGTTCTCTCGGTGACTGGTACGTAAACGAAGACAAGCTCAAGGGTGGTCTCGGTGAGCTTATCAGACGTGTTAACGACCTCGGACTCAAGTTCGGTATCTGGTATGAGCCTGAGATGATTTCTCCCGATTCAGACCTCTATCGTGAACATCCCGACTGGTGCATCCATGTACCCGGAAGAGACCGTTCTCTCGGCAGACATCAGTGCGTTATAGATATGTCTCGTGAAGATGTACGTGAAAACATCTATGCACAGATGAAGTCCGTTCTCAGCAACTATAAGATAGACTACCTCAAGTGGGACTTCAACCGTAACCTCACAGAAGTAGGAAGTGCATTACTCGGTTACGAACACGGCGAAGAAGTATTCCATCGTTTTGTACTCGGTACATACGATATTATGGGTAGACTTAACCGTGACTTCCCCGATATGCTTATCGAAAACTGCTCCGGCGGTGGTGGTAGATTTGACCCTGCTATGCTTGCATATTCACCTCAGATTTGGGCATCCGACAACACCGATGCTATCGAAAGAATCGCAGTACAGTTCGGTACATCTCTCTGCTATCCTGCCTCTACAATGGGAGCACACGTTTCCATGAGCAGAAGAACAGGCTTTGAAACAAAGGGTAATGTAGCAATGTGGGGTACATTCGGATATGAGCTTGACCCGAATAAACTCACCGAAAAGGAACGTGAAATAGTTATCGCTCAGGTTGCGGATTATCACAAATACTACGACCTTACACATTACGGTGACCTCTACCGTATCATAAATCCTTGGGATAACACATATTACGCAGCGTGGGAGCTTGTTTCACAGGATAAGAAGCAGGCTATGTTCACTCTTGTAAATATGCGTTACTACCATAATGCCGCAAGATTCATCCGCATGAAGGGTCTTGATGCTGAAAAATACTACCGTCTCGAAGAAACAGGCGAAGTATACTCCGGTGCTTTACTCATGAATGCCGGACTTAACCTCTCCCGTTACAAGGATGGTACAGGAGAAAGCTATACTCTCCACTTCAATGTAGTTGAATAATTTAAACTGAATAAAGAAAAAAGCTGGCTTTTCCGAAAAACTCGGTCAGGTCAGCTTTTTTGTTATGTCAGAATTTTATCCAGTCGCAGGGTGGAGTTGAAAGATCGGGTTCGGGGGACAGCTCTCCGCATTCACGTAGACGAACTCCGTACTTGTGTATCTTATCGAAGAATTTCTTTCCATCCTCGGCATTCGTGTGGAGATAGAGCTTTACGGCTTCCCACTGCATTATAGAACGGTCTATACGCACCTTCTCAGCTTCGTTTGCCTGTGCAAGTGCATCGTCCCACCATGAGTCAATTTCGCTCTCATTCTCGGCGTAGGCTTCACGTGAGATAAGGTCAAGCGGAGATATCCATATACTCATATGACGGTCTGTGGTTTGGCTTAATGTAAAATCAATAAATTTTGCTATGCTTTCCCAGCCCTTGCCGTAATATCCACGGAGGAAATCATCACGCAGAGCGGAATATTCTTCATCACTCATGTAAGGCTCCCACATAGCACGGGCAAGAAGATATGCTCTCAGCTCACCGAATTCACCGCTGTTTGACTGATAGTTGCCTTCGGGATACATTCCCACAGCATTATGGTCAGCGAAGAATGCGAGGTTGTCTTTCAGTACGTTCCAGTTCGGGAATGGCGGAACATAGTTGCAGAAGTCCGTTACATAGTCCCAGATGTAGAGTCGTTTTGCGATTTTGCTCCACTCGATAAGGTCGTGTTTGAATGCTGCGTTTACTTCACAGTCGGGGTCGTTGAGCGGATGACGGAAACAGCACTCGATGGAGCAGAGACGGACAATCACGTTGTCTCTCGGACGTGTTATCAGCGGAGCTTTTCTTGTGTACTGATAAGCGAGAGTTTCTATTGACACATCGGGATAATCATCACGTATTTCGTCGGCAACACGGTTTACAAAACGAAGCAGTGTACCGGCGGGGCTTCCTTCCTCAGCATCGGTTGCGGCACATTTCTCACACTCGCAGTAGGTACAGTTGTCATTTTGTGATACGGAGATTATTTTGCAGTCCGGGTCGTTGTCGAGAATTTTACGCACATTGGCAACGACTTTTTCGTACACGGCTTCATCTGAGAGACACGGCTGAGTTGCATAATCGTGAGTTTCGGCAAGGTCTGCGAGAGTATGAACGAAGTGGGTCCAGTGAAACTCGTCTGCATTGAGGTGGTTTTTAGCTTTCCATTCATCGTTCTGAGCGAATACCCAGTCCGTTTTGCGATATTCATAAATTGGATTGAAGCTGTATGTGAAGCCGTCCTCAATATCAACGATTGCATCGGGGTCTTTCAGGTAATCGACATCTGCGGTAAGGAATCTCCAGCCGAGACAGCGATGAAGAAATTCATAAACGCCGTTTTGGACTCCAATATCGGTGTTTGAACGTATAAGCAGATTGCCGAGTGCGGATTTGAGAACGAAGCCGTCGTTTTTGATACCTTCAAGGCGAAGTCTCTTGCAAACATCCGCAGGAGAACCGAGACGAATCTCATGTCTGTTTGGCTTGCTGTCTCTTTCAAGGGGGAGAATAATACCTGTTGCAAGGCGAACGTATTTTACAAGAGCATCCGCTGCATCATCGTGACCGTGGCTTACCACTGTGAAAAGGCTAAGAGGGGTTTTAGCAATTGTCAGAACCATAGAATTGACCTCACTTTCGTATGTATTAACGTACAATAT
>CAYTLG010000112.1:0-6114 GCA_964438725.1 uncultured Ruminococcus sp.
TCAGAGAACCACAAGAAAGAAGCTCCCCTTCGGTATCGGTCAGATCGGCAAATCCTTCCGTAACGAAATCACTCCCGGTAACTTCATCTTCCGTGTACGTGAATTTGAACAGATGGAGCTTGAATTCTTCTGCCAGCCCGGTACAGACCTTGAATGGTTCCAGTACTGGCGTTCATTCTGCCGTGATTGGCTCCTCTCCCTCGGCATGACTGAAGAAAACCTCAGACTCCGTGACCATGACCCCGAAGAGCTTTGCTTCTACTCCAAGGCTACTACCGACTTTGAATTCCTCTTCCCGTTTGGATGGGGCGAACTTTGGGGCGTAGCTGACCGTACAGACTATGACCTTACCCAGCACCAGAACACATCCGGTAAGGATCTCACATATTTCGACCAGGAAAAGAACGAAAGATACATTCCTTACGTTATCGAACCTTCTCTCGGTGTTGAGCGTTCCTTCCTTGCGTTCCTTTGCGATGCTTATGATGAAGAAGTTATCGACGCTGAAAAGAATGATACAAGAGTTGTACTTCACCTCCATCCCGCTCTCGCTCCTTTCAAGGCTGCCGTTCTTCCTCTTTCCAAGAAGCTCTCCGAAAATGCAGCTGAGCTTTATACAGAGCTTTCAGGTAAGTTTATGGTTGACTTTGACGAAGCAGGTTCCATTGGTAAGAGATACCGCAGAGAAGACGAAATCGGTACTCCTTTCTGCATCACATATGACTTTGACTCAGTTGAAGACGGCTGTGTAACTGTTCGTGACCGTGATACAATGGAGCAGATAAGAATGCCTATTTCCGAAGTAGCAGCTTATATTGAATCCAAGCTCGAGTTCTAATCTAAAAATAAGGAGTTCGACGATATGATCTTCAACTTAAATTCGGGAGACGCATCCGGTGTTGTTCGTACATTCGGCGGCGAACTCGTTTCTTATAAAAAAGACGGCATAGAATACGTATGGCAGGGTCTCCCAGAATATTGGAGCGGTCAGGCACCCATACTTTTCCCCGTGTGTTGCTCTCCTAAGGATGGAAAGATGGCACATTTCGGTGTGGAATATCCTATGGTAAAGCATGGTATAGCAAGAAGCCGTGAATTTGAACCTGTGTATATCTCCAGAAATAAGGTTGTGCTTGAACAGCGTGAGACCGAGGAGACACTGAAAATGTTCCCGTTCTGCTACTCTCTAAAAGTAGAGCAAGAAATTACAGACGACGGATTCTCCACTAGATTTACTGTAAAGAACCTCGATAAAAACGAAATGACATTCTGTATCGGTGGACATCCGGGATTCACCTGTCCGCTTGTAGAAGAAGATGGCTCTTTTGAGGACTATTCACTCTGCTTTGATGATGCCTCAGGCTGTACTGTTTCTCTCACTAAGGACGGATATATGAATAAGTCCGTTCCCAAGCTCGATAAACTCAAGGGTACAAATGAGCTTAAACTGAAGTATTCCGATTTCGACAACGATGCTATGATAATAGAAAATCTGCCGAAAAAGTCTCTGAGAATGCTTTCACGTAAATCAGGAAAAGGATTCAGATTCACCTTTGAGGGTTTTGATGCTCTCGGAATCTGGACTCCCATAGGTCTGGAAGCTCCGTTTGTTTGCCTTGAACCCTGGAACGGACTGCCCGCAGATGTTGACGAGACTACGGACGCTAAGAGTAAAAAATACGCAAAAACGATCTCCCCCGATGAGGAGTATTCCGTTGGCTATTCAATGGAGATAATAAGGTGACAAATCTTTGTAACAGATCATACGTAAGAGAACTGCTTGAAAAATATTCTCTCTCTCCCAAAAAAGCGTTTGGACAGAACTTTCTTATAAATCCGAATGTTCCGATGGAGATAGCAAGCCTTTCTTCATACTACGCAACAAGAGGCAAACCATCAGCTGTACTTGAAATAGGTCCCGGTGTCGGTGCTCTCACCCAGTATCTCTGTGAAGAATACGATAAGGTCGTTGCGGTTGAAATAGACCGTGGACTTATCCCTCTGCTTGGTGAGGCACTCGGTGAATTTGATAATGTAACCGTAGTTGAAGCCGACTTCATGAAGCTCGACCTTCCTTTATTTATCGAGGAACACTTCTCGGATGTACTTGAAGCTGGAGGTAGTGTCGGTGTGTGTGCAAATCTCCCGTACTATATTACAACTCCTGTAATCATGAAGCTCCTTGAATCATTTCCCGATAGAGAGAAACTTCCGTTTTCTTCGATTGTCGTAATGGTTCAGCTTGAAGTTGCAAGAAGATTGGCTGCTAAGGCCGGAAGTGCAGATTATGGCTCGATTTCTGCCTCAATTGCACTCAGAGCTAACGCAGAAAAACTTCTTGATGTGTCGGCAGGAAACTTCCATCCCGTACCTAAGGTCGCATCGGCGGTTGTCGGTATCATTCCTCATGGCGGAATCAGAGAAGTTTATCCCGAAGCACCCGAAGATACAGCGGAATTTACAGAAGAAGTTGTTCAGCTTATTTCACTTGCGTTTGGTCAGAGAAGAAAAACTCTCATAAATGCGATATCGGGCAAATATCCTAAGGATAAAGCACAGCCAGTTCTCGAATCACTCGGAATCAGACCCGATGTAAGAGGAGAAACACTGTCGGCAGAAGATTTTTGCAGAATCGCAGACTTGCTGAGACAAAAATGATATATGAAAGCCCTTTCGTACTTATAGCTGCGGAGGGCTTTTTCATATACGCTGTGATTTACGCATAATATCTATCGGAGGTGGCATTATGGTCATGACTATGTGTGAGATACGGGAAAAGGATGTCGTAAATGTATGTGACGGTAAAAAGCTCGGCTACATATGCGATTTTGAGCTTGATACCGACTGCGGAAGAATAACGCATATTTACGTCTCCGACAGATTGTTTCAGGTTGGCGTAAAGGGAAGTATCAAGCTGAAATGGGACAGTATCCGCTGTATCGGTGAAGATACAATTCTCGTTGATGCAGGCAGAATATGCTCGTGTGACGACAGAAAATGCGATAGAAAACGGAAATACCACCTGTTTGAATTGTAAACAATATGTAAAAACAAATAAATTCCTTGTAATAGAAAAAATAATGTGATATAATATACCGGTATGTGGATTATCTCTGCATAACAATATAACACACATATCGGAAACGATACCGCCCGGTGCCAAATTCACGATGCACAATACAGTGATAAAGACTGTGGAGTGTTGTTCGGGTGGACGGGTGAAAAGTCATGAGGCTTGAGTACGATCCCGTAAAATTCCGGCGGCGGATCATGCGATATGGTGGACAAAAACCGAAGGAGGACATTATTATGTCTATCGTTTCAATGAAACAGCTTCTCGAAGCCGGCGTACATTTCGGTCACCACACCAGACGCTGGAACCCTAAGATGTCTGAGTACATCTTCACAGAAAGAAACGGCGTATATATCATCGACCTTAACAAGACTGTTAAGAAGTTCGAAGAAGCTTATATGTTCGTTCGTCAGATCGCTGAAGAAGGCGGCAACGTACTCTTCGTTGGTACAAAGAAGCAGGCTGCTGACACTATCCGTGAAGAAGCTGAACGCTGCGGTATGTACTACGTTAACGTAAGATGGCTCGGCGGTATGCTCACAAACTACAAGACAATCAAGACATCCATCGAAAGACTCCGTTCTCTCGAAAAGATGCAGGAAGACGGCACATTCGATATGCTTCCCAAGAAGGAAGTTGCTGAACTCCAGAAGGAAATCTACAACCTCGAAAAGAACCTCGGCGGTATCAAGAACATGAAGGGTCTTCCCTCTGCTGTGTTCATTGTTGACCCCAGAAAAGAACATAACTGCGTTCTCGAATGCAAGAAGCTCGGTATCCCGGTAGTTGCTATCGTTGATACAAACTGCGACCCTGACGATGCTGATTACATCATCCCCGGTAACGACGACGCTATCCGTGGTATCAGACTCATCACATCTGTTATCGCTGATGCAGTTCTCGAAGGCAAGCAGGGCGAACAGCTCGCAGCAGCTGAACCTGAAATCACAGCATCTGAAGAAGCAGAAGACGCTGAATAATTTATAAAAGTCTCGAATACGGAAATTTTATAATACAGGAGTTTAATAATATGGCAGCAATCACAGCTAAAATGGTAAACGAACTCAGAAGCAAGACCGGTGCAGGCATGATGGACTGCAAGAAGGCACTTGTTGAAACCGAGGGCGATTTTGATGAAGCAATAAAGGTTCTTCGTGAGAAGGGTCTCGGCAAGGCTGATAAGAAGGCCGGCAGAATCGCTGCTGAAGGCGTTGTTGATATTCTTACAGAAGGCAATGTTACAGCAATGATCGAAGTTAACGCTGAAACAGACTTCGTTGCAAAGAACGAAACCTTCAAGACTTTCGTTAAGAACATCCTCAAGGTCATCGTTGCAAACAAGCCCGCTTCTGTTGAAGAACTCAAGACTCTCCGTTATGACGCAGATTTCGAAACAGTTGAAGCAAAGCTTAAGGATATGATCTTCACAATCGGTGAAAACATGAATATCCGTCGTTTCGTTATCGTTGACGGCGTAACATCCACATATATCCACGGCGGCGGTATCGCTGGTGTTGTTGTAAAGTTCAACGCTGACGAAGAAACAGCAGCTAAGGCAGAATTTGCTGAATTTGCAAAGAACATCTGCCTCCAGATCGCAGCTGGTACACCTCCGACATACGTTGCTAAGGAAGACGTTCCCGAATCCGTTCTCGCTGAAGAAAAGGAAATCCTCGTTGCTCAGCTCAAGAACGATGAAAAGAACGCTAACAAGCCCGAAGCTATCCTCCACAAGATCGTTGAAGGTAGAATCGGCAGCTTCTATGAAAAGGCTTGCCTCAACGAACAGACCTATGTTAAGGACGACAGCCTCACAGTTGGTAAGTACGTTGCTCAGGTTTCCAAGGAACTCGGTGCTCCCGTTTCCATCGCTTCTTTCGTTCTTTACGAAAAGGGTGAAGGTCTCGAAAAGAGAGAAGACGACTTCGCTGAAGAAATCGCAAGACTTACAGGTAAGGCTCAGTAATTATCTGTCAATGCAATTTAAAGGAGATGCCTCGTGTGTCTCCTTTTTTTGTATGAATTTATCTCGAATATCAGAATTTTTGTACGCAATTATAAAAAATGCTATTTACAAATCGTGCGAAATAATGTAAAATATATTGGAACGATTATATATGATGTGAGGGGTAAATATTATGAACAGCAAGTACAAAAGAGTGCTCCTGAAGCTCTCAGGCGAAGCACTTGCAAAGAAGGATTCACATGAAATATTCGATAACGAAAAGATAGGAGAGATTGCCGAAGTCGTAAAGAAACTCATTGACGACGGTATTCAGGTCGGTATCGTTATCGGTGCAGGTAATATCTGGCGTGGTGCATATGGTCAGGGTGTTAAGCGTGCAAGAGCTGACCAGATGGGTATGCTCGGTACAATGATAAACTGCCTCAGAATGGAAGATGCTCTTGAAAAAGCAGGCTGCCATGCAAGAGTTATGTCACCTGTTTCAATGAACAGCTTTGCTGAACAGTATGACTTCAGAAAGGCTATATCCTATCTTGAAAGCGGTACAGTGGTTCTCTTCGGTGCAGGTACCGGTATACCGTTCGTTACGACTGATACTACTGTTGTTGTAAGAGCCGCAGAGATAGAAGCAGATGTTATTCTCATGGCAAAGAATATCGACGGTATTTACACAAAGGATCCCGTTGATGAAAATGGAAATATCGACAGAAGCGTTCCGAGATATAAGGTGGTTTCGTATGACGAATGCCTTGTTAAGGATCTCCACGCTACCGATGTATCAGCTTCCGCTCTTGCAAAGGAACAGAAGATTGATATGTATCTCTTTGCTCTTAAAGAGCCTGAAAACATTTTAAGAGCTGCCTCCGGTGAGGAAATCGGTACTCTCGTAACATATAAAGAAACCGACGCAATAATGTATTAATAATCAGTAAGGAGAACAAAAATGAAGCTCGAAGTTAAAGAATTTGAAACCAAGATGAAAAAGTCCATCGAGGCTTATAAGGAAGCTCTCTCCGTTATCCGTGCAGGCAGAGCTAACTCCACAGTAATCGCACACGTTACCGTTGATTACTAC
>CAYTLG010000113.1:0-6114 GCA_964438725.1 uncultured Ruminococcus sp.
GTCTCTCTGAATCACTCGGTCCCGGCTGTGTACATCTCGGCTTAGACAATACCGAAACGGTGGGTGCCATTGGTGTTCCCGGCTATCATGGGTAGCCGGGAACACCAATGGCACCAACCTTTTCGATATTGTCTACGCCGAGATGTACACAGCCGGGACCGATTGATTCAGAGAGACCGTAGTTTGTGTCGTATTTATGGTTCGGGAATACAGCTTTCCAACGCTTGATAAGTGACGGAGGTACAGGCTGGGCTCCGATATGCATGAGTCTCCACTGGGATATTCTGTAATCTTCAAGTTTAATGTCACCTCTGTCGATAGCGTCAAGAATATCCTGAGCCCACGGTACGAGCAGCCACACTATTGTAGCTTTTTCTTCTGAAACCGCACGGAGTATCCATTCGGGAGAAACACCCTTTAAAATGACTGCACGGCTTCCGCTTATGAGGCTTCCGAACCAGTGCATCTTAGCTCCTGTGTGGTAGAGCGGAGGAATGCAGAGGAACACGTCATCTCTTGTCTGACCGTGATGGTTCTGCTCTGTACGACATGAGTTGATAAGTGAACGGTGAGCGTGAAGAATAGCCTTCGGGAAGCCGGTAGTTCCTGAGGAGAAGTATATAGCAGCATCGTCATCCTCATCAAGTTCAACAGCAGGAGCTACGGTAGAGCAGTATGTAACAAGTTTATTGTAGTTTGAAGCAAAGTCGGGTGTGTCATCCCCAACAAAGAAGTAGTTTTTCACAAGGGGCATATCAAGGAAAACATTTGACACACGCTCGGTAAATTCCGGTCCGAATACGAGTACGGATACATCCGCAAGCTCGCAGCAGTACTTTATTTCATCTGAGGAGTAGCGGTAGTTCATGGGAACTGCGAGAGCACCTGTCTTTAAAATGCCAAAGTAAATCGGTAGCCACTCAAGGCAGTTCATAAGCAGGATGGCAACTTTATCTCCCTTTTCAACTCCACGTGTTTTGAGGAGATTTGCAAAGCAGTTTGCCTTTGTATCAAATTCACGCCATGTCATTTCACGACGGTATTTTCCACCGGGAGCGGTTTCAATAAGGGAATATTCACGCCATGGAAGATTTACATCGGGCTGATTAGCGGGATTTATCTCAACCAAAGCAACATCATCGGGGTGCAGCTTTGCATTTCTTTCGAGAAGATCGGTAATTATCATTTTTTCTTTTCCTCCAAGTAAGGTCGAATAATAGTTTCACGACAGAAAACAAAAAGTCCCCTGCCGAAAGAAACAGCAGAGGACGGATATACCGTGTTACCACCTCAGTTTACTATACCCTCACGAGTACAGCCTCATCAGGCACATATATGCCCCGATACTATAACGTGTATCAAGCGTCACAGCCTACGCAGATTAAATCCTTCGGTGTGCTGCTACGGAAATGTATTCGCCGAGGTTGCGTTCATTGGCTTGCACCATCCGCCAACTCTCTGTGAAGCTTCCAAGGTTACTATTTTTCCATCAATGCATTATCAATAATAGTATGATATCACTTTTATCCTATTTTGTCAAGGGTTTTACTAATTATTCGCCAAATTTTTTGATTTCATCCTGACCCATTACACGACAGCCGGAGAATCCGCTTTCTTCGAGCTTTGAGAACAGCTTGCCGAGTTTCTTTACGGATTTAACAAGAGCAACATCATATTCGCTTCTCATTTCTTCCGCATATTTAAGAGCGTCAATGAAGTTTTCTTCATCGTAAATTACAGCGAATTTCTTCTTCTGAGTCGGAATCTTGTATTTTTGCTCAAGGAGAATAGCACAAAGTCTTTCAAAACCGATAGAGAATCCAACTGCGGGGATGCTTTCTCCGAGGAACTTTCCGATGAGGTTGTCATAACGACCGCCGCCACCGATTGCACCCTTGAAGTCAGGGCTGGAAATTTCAAAAACGGTACCTGTGTAGTAACCCTGTCCACGAACAAGTGTCATGTCGTAGGTAACTTCAAATCCATCTGCGAGAGAGTTTGCAGCTTCCATGATTTTTCTGAGGTTGTCTATGCAGTCGAGCTTTCCGCAGAGCTTTTCGGCGTCATCAAGTGTGAAAGGAGTTACACCGATAGCGGAAATGAGCTTTTCAACAATGGCAGAATCAAATCCCTTTTCTATAAGCTCAGCCTGTACACCGTCAAATCCGATTTTATCGAGCTTGTCAAGAGAAATACAAACGGAGTCACAGCTTTCTTCTGCAAAGCCCGCCCCTATGATAATAGCCTTGAGAAGTCGTCTGTCGTTGATTCTGATACCGAAACGTGTGAATCCGATATTGTGGAGAGCCTTTGCGGTAGTTGTGATAAGCTCAACCTCTGCTGTCCATGAATCGGAGCCGATTATGTCAATGTCGCACTGATAGAATTCACGCATTCTGCCTTTCTGCGGACGTTCGGCACGATATACTCGGTCTACCTGAATTACCTTGAAAGGATTAGAGAGTTTAGCACGATTGTTTGCGTAGTATCTTGTAAGTGGAAGTGTAAGGTCATATCTGAGACCCATATCGGCAATCTCTTTTTCATTGCCTGATGCAATAGCTTCATCGAGCTTTTCGCCACGCTTCATTATTTTGAAAATGAGATTGAGGTTTTCGCCGCCGTCACTCTTGTCGAGGTTTTCGATATCCTCAATAATAGGTGTGGAAATTCTCTCAAAGCCACATGAGCGGTAGGTTTCAAGAATGCTGTTCTGGAGATAATCTCTTATAAGAACTTCGTTCGGAAGAAAGTCCGAAGTACCTTTTACGGGAGTAATTTTCATTTTGTCGTTTTCCTTTATTGGGTTAATCTATTAATGTATCATTATATAATATTTTTGTGTATTTGTCAAGTTTTTTGCTTTTTTTCAACAGAAAGCAGCTTCAATGCGTCGTAAATTCCGACAAGTGGATAAAGCTCCACACCATCGGGAACATTTTTGAAATGTGAACGCTTTGGCAGTGCAATTTTTGTAAAGCCGAGTCGATATGCTTCGTTGAGTCTTTGTTCGGCTGAGGACACTGAGCGGAACTCACCCGACAGACCGACTTCACCGAATGCAATAACGTCATCAGGTACGGGAACATCACGCAGGGACGATATTACAGCAAGGCAAACGGCGGCATCTATTGCAGGCTCATCGAGCTTGAGACCACCGATTACGTTGAGGTATACATCGCACGCAGAGAATTTCAGTCCGAGTCGCTTTTCAAGTACGGCAAGCAGCAGGCACATTCGGTTGTAATCAATACCGTTTGAGGTTCTGCGTGGGGCAGGGAATACTGTCGGCGTTACAAGAGCCTGAATTTCAGCGATAAGCGGACGGCTTCCTTCCATTATGCAAACAGCACAGCTTCCACTTACACCAATCGGTCGTTCTTCAAGAAGCATAGCGGAAGGATTTGCAACTTCTTCAAGACCGTCCTCGCACATTTCAAAAACACCTATTTCATTGGTGGAGCCGAATCGATTCTTTATTGCACGAATTATTCTATGCGATTGTCTCCTGTCACCCTCGAAATACAGTACGGCATCTACCATATGCTCAAGTACCTTAGGACCTGCGATACCGCCTTCTTTATTGACGTGACCGACGATAATTACGGAAGTTCCGTTCGTCTTAGCACGTTCAATAAGCAGTGAGGCACATTCACGAACCTGAGTTACACTTCCGCTCATTGAAGAAGAAGCCTCTGTGTACATTGTTTGAATAGAGTCAACTATCATAACATCGGGCTTTAGTCTGTCAAATTCAACGAGAATATCGGAAATATCAGTCTCCGTCTTAACATAAACGTATTCGGCATTTACTCCGAGACGGTCGGCACGCATTTTCAGCTGAACATTTGATTCTTCCCCCGAAACGTATAGTACCTTGCATGAGTCACCGATCTGACCGCATAGCTGCATGAGCAGTGTGGATTTACCTATTCCGGGCTCACCTGCGAGAAGTATTACAGAGCCTTGAACCATTCCTCCGCCAAGCACACGGTCAAGCTCACCGATTCCTGTACTGTGTCTTGTGTAGTCGGGCATTGTGAATTCACCGAACTTTTTTGCCTGTTCATGTTCCTTTGTGAGACGTGCTGAGGATGACGTACCCTTTGATAAACCCGACTTAACAGGAGTCTGATATGTTTCTTCTGTAAATGAATTCCACGCACCGCAGGATGGACATTTACCAAGCCATTTTGCACTTTGGTAATCGCATTCACTGCATACGTAGACTGTTTTTGCTTTCATTTAATCTATCCTTGATTTGATATTTACTATATTATAACTCAAATTCTGTTATATATCAAGAGAAAATCAACGCTTTACGTATTCCATGCATGAAGAAAAGACTGTGCAGGCTGTTTTAAGTCGATATTCACGGGTTTCGAGAAGTGCCAATTCGTCAGGACATGACATAAATCCACACTCGACCAATACCGCAGGGACGGTGATTCTTTTGAGAATATATATAGCATTTGTTGCCTGCTTTGTTTCACGTTCGTTTTCGGGTGACAGATACTTTTTTGCATATGAGCGTATCATTTCGGCAGTTTCCTTGCTCTCGGAGGTGTTTGGAGAATAGTATACTTGAAGCCCTTTATACTGGGGTTGCGTGAATTTGTTCATGTGAATGCTGACAAATAGAGCAGGGGAAGTTTCTTCTCCAATGCGTAGTCGGTTTCGCAGGTCGTATGTCTTTTTCTTACCAAGATAATCTTCAAATTCATTGTAATAATCGTAAAGCAGGCGGTCATCATAGCGTGTCAGCCTTACTTTCACGTCAAAAAGTGTGCATATATCCGCAAGGTTTTCACATATTGCAAGGTTCAGCTCTTTTTCAAGTGAACCATTTACCTCAGCACCGCCATCCTCACCGCCATGCCCAGCATCAATGACAAACACGTACTCGTCCTCAATGTTTTCTGTTTTTCCGACAGTTTCGGCAGTGAGTGAAGCCACGGAATTTTTTCCTATGACCAGACATGAGCAGAAAAATGTAAATGCAAATATCAAATAATGCAGAATTATCCTTTGAGTTTGTTTCATATTACCCTCGTAATGTACGTTTATCCTACATTATGATATGCTGTGACTTACCGTAATATATGCAAAAAAATACCCGACGAATATCATAGGACACGTCAGGTATTTTTGTTGTTATAGAATTAATATCCGGAGACAGTACGTTTTGTACCACCGATATAGTCTCTTTCGAGGGAGAGAACACCGTTATCCATACGGAAGATACGGTCGGCGTGGTCTGCGATTGAGAGGTCGTGAGTTACCATGATAAGTGTCTGACCCATTTCTTCTCTTGTCTTG
Source organism: uncultured Ruminococcus sp. (assembly GCA_964438725.1). Classification (GTDB taxonomy): domain Bacteria; phylum Bacillota; class Clostridia; order Oscillospirales; family CAG-272; genus UMGS1696. The sequence continues at coordinate 5,320 of CAYTLG010000113.1, forward strand.
AGGAGGAGCTTGAGAACTTCATCAGCATTCTTTCTGTCGAGGTTACCTGTCGGTTCGTCGGCGAATACGATGTCGGGCATATTGATAAGAGCACGTGCGATAGCAACTCTCTGCTGCTGACCACCTGAAAGCTCGGAGGGGAGGTGGTTCAGACGCTCTGTAAGCTGAAGTGTTTCAACAAGACGGCGAAGTGTTTCCTGATAAGAAAGCTCGGACTTGTTACACATCATTGTAGGGATAAGGATGTTTTCGAGAGCGGTAAACTGAGGGATAAGGTTATGTCTCTGGAAAATGAAGCCAGTGTTCATACCACGGAAACGGCTGAGTTCATCGGGAGCCATCTTTGTGATATCCTGACCACGGATGAGGACACGTCCTGCGTCAGCTGAGTCAAGACCTGCACAGATATGCAGGAATGTGGACTTACCTGAACCGGATGTACCGATGATTGCAACGAATTCACCGGGTTCAACCTTAATACTTACTCTATTTACGGCTGTAATTACTGTATCATACTGTTTGTACTGCTTGATAACGCTTTCGGTTTGCAGCATATATTCTATTGTATCTGCCATTTATGTATCCTGACCTTTCACGAATTGTTCGAAATATGGTTGATTTAGATGTTATTTGAGTATTATTCTTCTCCTGAGAATTCAGCACCGGCACCGCCGTTCTGGAGAGAATAGCGTTTCTTGTAGTAGCTTCTGTAGGGGAGATATGTCGAGAAGAAGCCGCACGCAACGGACATAACAATGCTTGTAAGTATAGCATACCACGGCATATAGAATACAT
>CAYTLG010000114.1:0-6012 GCA_964438725.1 uncultured Ruminococcus sp.
ATATAAGCTCCGCAGTTGTTCTCGGCTCAACGGGTTCTGTCGGAATGCAGACTCTTGATGTAGCAGACGAACTGGAGCTTGACGTAAAAATGTTGGCGGCAGGAAGAAATGTTTCCATGCTCGTTGGTCAGATAAAAAAATACTCTCCGTCCATCGTTTCGGTAGCAGATGAAGAATGTGCAGCTGAACTGAAGCATGAGCTTGACCTCTGCGGACTTAAAACGGAGATAATATATCGCAACGATGAAGTTCACGATGCAATACGTAATACAGATGCAGATATAGTTTTCCATTCAGTCGGAGGTCTTGCGGGACTTGATTATGCCTATGCCGCTGCGGAATCCGGAAAAAGAATCGGTATGGCTAATAAGGAAGCTATAATTGCGGCAGGTGATATCATCTTTGATAAGCTGAAACAGAGCGGAGGAGAGCTTGTTCCTGTTGACAGTGAGCATAGTGCAATATTCCGTCTCCTTGAGCATCACGATAAAAGTGATATAAAGAGACTTATTCTCACAGCTTCAGGTGGACCTTTCTTCGGAAAAACTCACGATGAGCTTAAAAATGTAACGGCAGAAATGGCTCTTGCACATCCTACATGGAAAATGGGAAAAAAGATAACGATAGACTCAGCAACTCTCATGAATAAAGGCTTTGAGATAATCGAGGCGGTTCGTCTTTTCGGTTTCCCTGAGGATAAAGTATCCGTAGTTGTGCATCGACAGAGCATAATACATTCCATGATAGAGTATAATGATAATACGGTCACAGCACAAATGGGCCGTCCTGATATGCGTGACTGTATAAGATATGCGGCAACAGCACCACACAGTAAGCCTGTAACAAGTGAACCGCTCGATTTTGCAAAGCTGTCAACACTGACGTTCTTTGAGCCTGATAACGAGGCATTTCCGCTTATGAACGCTGCTCGTGATTCGGTCAGACGTGGTGGCACAGCTCCTGCCGCACTTATCGCAGCAGATGAAGAAGCAGTAGCGGCATTCCTTGAGTGCAAAATAGGATTTACAGATATTTCATCGTTGACGCTTGAAACACTTGATAAGATTGATGTATCATATGATATAAGCACCGATTCTATATTCACGGCAGTGGAAAACGCAAGACGAATCTGTCAGGATATGATCGGTCAATACACAGAACAAAGGGTGTGAGTTTATTAATATTTGGTATATCGTACTTGCTCTCCTGATCTTCGGTTTTCTGATATTTATTCATGAGTTCGGACATTTTACAACAGCCCGACTTTTCAAAGTTACCATTCAGGAGTTTGCAATCGGCATGGGCCCTACGGTCGTGTCGAAAAAATCAAAAAAATCAGGAATTAAATATTCACTCCGTGCTTTACCGATAGGCGGTTTTGTCAGCATGGAGGGTGAAGATGAGGATTCGACAGACGAAAACGCATTCACGAATAAACCCGTATGGCAGAGAATAATCATAACCTGTGCGGGTGCATTCATGAATATACTTATAGGTATAATCGTGATGTCGCTTCTTGTCGCATCGCAGGATACACTTCCGTCAAATGTCATTGGGGCATTTGTTGAGGATGAAAACGGTCATAACTATGCTTATTCTTCGGGATTACGACTTGAAGATGAAATAGTACGTGTTGACGGAACAAGAGTCCACATTGCAAACGAAACTATATATGAGATAATGCGTAAAGGCGTAGAACCCATAGATATTACCGTTATCCGTGACGGTGAAGAAATAGTCGTAGAGGACTGCGTTTTCCCGACCGTTGTTGAAGCAGGTACAAGATACGGTAATATGGACTTCAAGGTATATCCTGAGGAAAAAACACCTCTTTCAGTCATTAAACACGCATATTTCCGCTCAGCTTCGACAATAAAGATGATATGGGAATCGCTTTTCGACCTGATCAACGGACGATACGGTGCGGAAAGTATATCTGGTCCTATCGGAGTTACAAAAGCTCTCGGTGAAGCGGCTGAACAGGGTATATCCGACCTTGTTTATCTAACAGTAGTTATCAGCATGAACCTCGGTGTAATGAATCTTCTTCCGCTGCCCGCACTTGACGGAGGTAGACTTCTCTTTGAGATTATCGAGCTTATAAGACGTAAGCCAATCAAGCGTGAGATAGAGGGATATATTCATTTTGCAGGTCTTGTGATGCTGATGCTCCTTATGGTAGTTATCGGTGTAAAGGATATAATAGGATTATTCTAATGTACAACAGAAAAGATACAAAAACAGTCCGTGTGGGTGGTATATCCATAGGTGGAGACAACCCGATAAGCGTTCAGTCAATGACGAATGTTCCCGCTGCGGACTTTGAAAACTCAATAAAGCAGATAAAACAGCTTGAAAACGCAGGCTGTGATATTGTCCGACTTGCAGTTCCGAAAATCGAGTGTGCGGAAGTATTTACTCTTGCGAAAAATAGCGGAGTTACCTGCCCACTTGTAGCGGACATTCATTTTGACTATAAAATTGCACTTGAATGTGTTCGTCACGGAGTGGATAAAATCAGAATCAACCCCGGAAATATCGGCGAAAAATGGAAGGTAAAGGAAGTAGCTGAGGCTTGTAAAAACAGTGGCATTCCGATTAGAATAGGCGTTAACGGCGGCTCTCTTGATAAAAAGCTCCTTGAAAAGTATTCTCATCCGTGTGCTGAAGCTCTTGCTGAATCCGCACTTACCGAGGCTGAAACACTTGAATCATGCGGTTTTTCAGATATCGTGATTTCAATAAAGTCATCGAATGTTGCAGAAATGGTAAAAGCCTCCGAACTTGTGCGTCAAAACTCCTCATATCCTCTACACCTTGGTGTGACCGAGGCAGGGGACGACTACTCCGGACTTGTGAAAAACGCCGTAGGAATAGGCTCATTGCTTCTGAGAGGTATTGGAGACACTATCAGAGTATCACTTACTGCCGCTCCTGTGGAAGAAGTTCGTGCAGGACTTGAAATACTTTCGTCAGTAGGCATGAACAAAAGAGGACGTGTAAATGTTATATCATGCCCGACCTGCGGAAGAACGAAAATCGACCTTATCGGAATCATGAAGGAATACAAAAAACGTGCCGCAGAGCTTGATACTCACGGGAAAATGCTGAATGTAGCTGTAATGGGATGTGTGGTAAACGGCCCCGGTGAAGCTAAGGAAGCAGATTTCGGCATTGCAGGTGGTGATGGATTCTGTATGTTCTTCAAGGATGGCGAAGTAGTTCAGCGTGTCGAGGAAGATAAAGCGGTCGATTTTCTGCTTGGCGAGACCGTAAAAGCACTCATGACAGATAAATGATTGGAGAAAGAAATGACTGAAAGAACTCTTTCCGATATTTTCAAAAAAGTCGCTCCGTCACTTACGGGAATACATAAGGAAATATTTGAAAAAGCAACGGATGTCAGAGTGAAGATTGATAAAGATCATAGAATAGCGGAGGTTTCAATAAATCTGCCGTGCCTTTATCAGAAGCGTGACATATATTCTCTCGAAGCACTGATAAAGGATACATATGAGCTTAACCGAATAATGATACTCACGCATTATCCAACGGAGCTGTTCTCGACGGATTACATGAGCGAGGTATTCAAGGAAGCTGCACGTGTCGGAATCGTAATAAACGGATTTTTCGACAGATATGAGCTTGAGCTGAATGGAGATAATCTGAGTGTTTCAATTCCGTTTTCACATGGTGGTATAACTCTGCTTGATCTTGCACAAACCGCACGTGTTATCGAAGGAATAATCAGAAGCGAATTTTCGCTGAATCTGTCTGTTGAGATAAAGCAAAGCGGAGATGCGGAAGCTCAGTACGCAGAGTTTATGGCTCATCAGCTTGAAAAGCTCAATTCAGCGGCTGAGAATATCGTTACCGAACACGCACGCCTTGAAGAAGAAGCAAAGAAATCCGAAGCGGTTGCTGTGACTGAAGTTGAAGAAAAGCCTGTCCTTCCCAGAGTATTTTCGCTGTTTGATGGAGAGGACTACGCTGAGGTTTTAGAGGAAGGAAAGATAAAATCCGGTAAGATAGTATTCAATACGTCTAAGCCTGAGCTTATTTTCGGTGAGCTTTTCCCAATAGAAAATGTAACCCCACTCCGTTCAGTCAAAGGAACTGCAAAAAACGTCATTATCCTATGCGAGGTTTTTGATATCCAACAGAAAGAAACCCGCAAAAAGGATAAAATGATGTTTACAGTGGCTGTCACTGACCGTGAGTCCTCACTCTATATAAAAATGACAGTTCCTATGGAAGCCGTTGCCGAAACCGAAACTCTCTTCTCAAAGGGAAAACAGTACGCAGTCAGAGGACAGATAAAGCGTGATACATTCGACAATGACCTCTATATGCAGTATACGGATATTGTAAAAATTTCCGAATATGCACGTATGGATAATGCTCCTGAAAAGAGAGTAGAGCTTCATCTTCATACCGTAATGTCTGCTATGGACGCAATAATAAAGCCTGACGATATCGTAAAGACTGCTCATAAGTGGGGACACAAGGCAGTTGCTATCACCGACCACGGTAATTTACAGAGCTTTCCTGTTGCCATGCTTGCCGCTGACGGCTTGAATGATGAGATAAAAGTAATATACGGTGTCGAAGCCTATTATGTTGACGATACATCACGTGCGGCATATAAGGGTGAAGATATCAGCTTTGACGATGAATTTTGCGTTTTCGATATTGAAACGACAGGACTTTCCGCTACAACGAATAAGATAACCGAAATCGGTGCTGTTATCGTTCAAAACGGTGAGATCAAGGCGAAGTACAATACCTTTGTCAATCCTGGAGTGCCGATTCCCGAAAATATAGTAGAGCTTACCGGAATTACGGACGGGATGGTAGCGGATGCAAGACCTATCGCAGAGGTACTTCCGGAATTTCTTGAGTTTGTCGATGGAAGAATGCTCGTTGCACATAACGCTTCTTTCGATACGGGCTTCATACGCTTTGCGGCAGAGGAAAACGGAATAAAATTCGATAATCCGTACCTTGATACCGTTGCCATGTCAAGAAATATGAACCCTGAGCTGAAAAACCATAAGCTCGATACACTGGCAAAATTCTATAAACTCGGAGATTTCAATCACCACAGAGCTTCCGATGACGCAGAAATGCTTGCGGCTATATTCAGTTGTATGTCAAGCCGTCTCAAGGAAGAGGGTATTACAACAATATCCAGAATGAACTATGCGATGGCAGAAAAATCCGACGTAAAGAAGCTGAAATCATATCACCAGATAATACTTGTAAAGAATCAGACGGGTATGAGAAACCTTTTCAAACTTGTGTCAGAATCAAACCTCAAGTATTATTACAGACACCCCAGAATCCCACGTACACGCCTTGAAGAGCTTCGTGAGGGACTTATATTAGGTTCGGCCTGTGAAGCAGGTGAGCTTTTCTCGGCTATGATGTCGGGCAGGTCGGAAAATGACCTTATCGAGATAGCACAATTTTATGACTATCTTGAAATACAGCCTATTGCTAACAACTCGTTCATGATTGCTAACGGGACCGTTCCCGATGAAGAAGCTCTACGCAACTTCAACCGAAGAATAGTTGAAATAGGACGTAAGGCAGGACGACCTGTGTGTGCAACCTGCGATGCTCACTATAAGAATCCCGAAGATGAAATATACCGCAGAATTATCCTTACAGGTCTTGGCTTCAAGGATGCGGATAGAGAGACTCAGCTTTACTACCGTACAACGGAAGAAATGCTTGAAGAATTTTCTTACCTTGGAGAGGACGTTGCTCGTGAAGTTGTTATCGAAAACCCGAATAAAATAGCGGACATGATAGAAGTGGTGCGACCCATTCCGAAAGGAAACTATCCTCCGCATATTGACGGGGCAGAGGAAGAGCTTACAGAAAAATGCCACTCACTTGCAAAACAGCTTTACGGTGATCCGCTTCCTGAGGTAGTATCGGAAAGACTTGAGCGTGAACTTGACTCAATCATAAAAAACGGATTCGCTATCATGTACATAATTGCAC
>CAYTLG010000115.1:0-5999 GCA_964438725.1 uncultured Ruminococcus sp.
AGACTTTCTTTACACACTTCAGCTCATCACTTCCGTAATTCAAATAGTCATTTGCTTCATCTATTTCAATTTCTTCGATAAGATTACCCGCATCTATGATTGACGGCTCACCAGTAACTCTGACAGTCGCAGGTGTTATGGTAGTATTTGTATTTTCAAGATTGAAGAAGCCATTTTTGAACACAACTTCAAGCGGAACATCTGCGGTTTTAAGTATCGGTATATCAACAGTAACTTCCTGAGGGTAGTATTTAACATACGGACTGTCGATACTGTTGCCATATTCATCAACAAGATAAACTTTTTGTGTTACGGTAACGGAGCTTTTTATTCCCGACATATCGTTATCAAATCTTGCCTCCGATATGCGTGATATAATCTTTTCAGGACCTTCTATTGTTATCATATCAACAGGATAATCAATTGCACCAACATAGCAACCGTCTAGAAGGTTTGTATTTTCACGTTTTTCCGTGAGTTTCACAGTTGCTGTCGATGCCTGGTCAACATATACGGATATGGTCTCTTGTGAAAGACTAATGAGTTTACATCCGGCAGGAACATCCACACTCAGTTTGCAGTCATATCTTCCACTGCCACCCGAAATTCTTCCTACATCGGCAGTGACTACTATATCACGATCTGCGAGCTTTGAGACAATACTCTTTTTACCCGACACCGTAACACCAACCATATTTCCATAACCGTTGTACAGCATAAGTCCGCTTTCAGAGACAAGTTCGTCTGTATTGATAAGTTCAACAGTCACGTTAGCAAAGGTCTGTTCATACTCCGGGCTTTCAACGGTCATAACATAAATCCACAGACAAAATGCCGCAAAAACGCAAAGCACCTTACTTATCGCATTAAGATGAGCATATCTTCTAACTGAGTCAGGCTCTGTATTGTTTTTTTGATTTTCTTTTTTGTTTTTGAGCTGAGCCATATTTGAACCTTTCTCCATATATGGTGGTATTACTTGTTTTTCTGCTGAAAACGACGCATTTTGCCAATAAGATTGTTTTTCTTGTCCTCTTCCGAATCACCGAGGAGCTGTGTTCTAAGGAACTTGGCAAGAGTCTCCTGATTATATCCTCTTTTCAGCTCACCCTCTATTGCAGTTGATATAACACCGGTTTCCTCCGACACTATAATAACGATAGCATCGCTGTTTTCACTCATACCAATACCTGCTCTGTGACGTGTACCGAGATCCTTGATAATATCCGGATTATTTGAAAGAGGGAGTAGGCATCCTGCCGCATGGAGCCTGAAATCACGTACTATCAAGGCTCCGTCGTGCATAGGTGCTTTATTAAAAAATATGTTTTTTATCAGGAATGAAGCTGGGTATGCATCAATAACCGTCCCGGTCAGTATCATATCGCCGAGTTTTATATCTCTCTCAAAAACGATAAGAGCTCCGGTTTTTGACTCTGCCATATCCCATACAGCAGATGAAACCTCATCAATAACCTTTTCTCGATAAGAGTTGTCTTTCGCTTCACCAATGCTCCTGAGGCTCTTCATAGGAGTTGCACCCATTTTTTCAAGCACAGAACGTATCTCAGGCTGGAACAAAATAACGAGTGTGATAAATCCTATTTGGAATATATTCTGCATGATATACTGAAGAAGATACATATCAAGCAGCTGTGACAGAATTTGGATGACAAACAGAAGCAGTACACCGATAGCCAACTTTCCCGCACGTTTATCCCTAATGAATTTATAAAAATAGTAGAACAAAACCGATACACACGCTATATCAACGATATCTATCGGAGATATTGTCTTGATAATATTTATTACATCTATGATTCTATCCGGGAGAACCGAGGCAGTAATACTCAAGCTGAAAGCCCCCTTTTCAAGAATTATGCTTCCCTTTTACAATGTATAGTTAATCAAATTATATTATATCACACCACATTGTTTTTTTCAAATACTTTCTAGTCAAATCAGTGCATTATTATGTTAATTTTTCGTTTTGTAGGAATTTGTTGCATAAGTTCTGCTTTGTTAAAAAAATATCTATTTATTTTTATTCTAATATGTGGTATAATTATAGAAATTCTGTCACATGGTGGTGTTATGCTGAAATATAAAAAACTGAACATTATCGTAGGGCATTATGGAAGTGGTAAAACCAATGTTGCGGTGAATCTTGCACTTCATGCAAAGAACGAAAAACCAATAGAAACGGTCAGAATTGCCGATTTGGACATTGTAAATCCATATTTCCGTACCGCCGACTCGGCTTCTCTGCTGACTGAGAGAGGTATTGAAGTACTTCTTCCCGAATTCGCCAACACTAATGTTGACATTCCCGCTCTCCCTCCGAAGATGTTTACAATGTTTGAAAACAATGGATATTCATTCATTGATGTAGGAGGAGATGACGGAGCGGTAGCACTCGGAATGTACCGTCACCTCATTGAAAAGGTACCGCACGAGGTATTTTATGTTATAAATATGTATCGTCCGCTTATTGCCGACCCTGAAGATGCTGTGTCATGTATGAGGGATATCGAAGCCGTATCAGGTCTATCCGTAACGGCAATAATAAACAATTCGTCTCTCGGAGAAGAAACAGATGCGGATACGGTACGTGACAGCTTTGAATATGCAAAAAAATGTGCCTCTCTTGTCTCAGTCCCACTTGCCGCACACACATATGTAAAGCAGTATGCAGGAGACCTTGAGAATGCAGGCGAACCTCTTCTTATGCCCATAGATGATATTACAAAAAAACTGTTTTAAGGAGAAAACGATGAATAAACTTACATTCAACACTGAACGGTGCAAAAGCTGTGGTCTATGTACCGACGTTTGTCCGAAAAAGATACTTGAACTCGACTCATCAAAGCTGAATTCAAAGGGATATCATCCTGTATACTGCACGGATATGTCCAAGTGCATTGCCTGTGCTATGTGTGCAACTATGTGTCCCGACTGTGTTATTAAAGTCGAAAAAGAAGTTTGACAGACGGAAAGGAATCTAAAAATGGCTAAAAAAGTTCTTATGAAAGGCAACGAAGCTATTGCGGAAGCTGCTATCGCTTCGGGTTGCCTCTATTATTTCGGTTATCCTATCACACCTCAGACTGAGATTTCCGAATATCTTGCAAAAAGAATGCCTAAGGTTGGCGGTCTTTGCCTCCAGGCTGAAAGTGAGATTGCCGCTGTAAATATGCTTCTCGGTGCTGCCTCCGCAGGTTCAAGAGCTATGACCTCTTCTTCCTCACCCGGAATTTCGCTCAAAAGTGAGGGTATATCCTATCTTGCCGGAAGCGACCTTCCTTGTCTTATAGTTAACGTCCAGAGAGGTGGTCCCGGTCTCGGTGGTATTCAGCCCTCTCAGTCCGACTATTATCAGGCTACACGAGGCGTTGGTCACGGTGACCTCCGACTTATTGTAGTTGCACCATCCTCAGTTCAGGAAATGGCTTCACTTACATCTCTGGCGTTTGACCTTGCAGATACATATCGTATGCCTGCTATGCTTCTTGCAGATGGTGCTCTCGGTCAGATGATGGAACCTGTCGATTTCGGTGCATTTGAGAAGAGAGAACTTCCCGAAAAAACATGGGCAACAAACGGTCATGGATTCAAGAGAAAAAGAAATATTATAAACTCACTTTACATAGATCCGAAAGTTCTTGAAGACTCCGTTCTTGAAAGATACAAGAGATACGAGCTTGTTGAGGAAAACGAAGTAAGATGTGAAGAATACATGACGGATGATGCCGATATAGTTATCACTGCATTCGGTATCACATCACGTATCGCAAAGAGTGCTATTGTTGAAGCAAGACGTAACGGTATTAAAGCCGGACTTCTCAGACCTATCACACTTTGGCCGTTCCCGAAAAAAGAAATTGCAGCTCTTACAGATACGGCAAAGGCATTTCTCTCTGTTGAAATGTCAATGGGTCAGATGGTTGACGATGTAAGACTTGCGGTAAACGGAAAGCGTCCCGTACATTTCTTCGGCAGAACCGGTGGTATGATTCCCTCAGTTGACGAAGTATACAGCGAAATCAAGAAGCTCTCAGAAGCATTGAACTGAAATAAGACGGTACGAAAGGATTATTGATATTATGATGAAAACTGTATTTGACAGACCTGCTGCTCTTACCGATGTACCGCTTCATTATTGTCCCGGATGCACTCACGGTATCGTTCACAGACTTGTTGCCGAAGTAATAGATGAACTCGGTATCGAAGGTAAAACAGTCGGTATAGCTCCTGTAGGATGCTCTGTATTTGCCTATAACTACTTTAACTGCGACATGATAGAAGCAGCTCACGGACGTGCTCCCGCAGTCGCAACCGGTGTAAAGAGAACTCATCCCGAATGCGTAGTATTTACATACCAGGGAGATGGTGACCTTGCCGCTATCGGTACAGCAGAAACAGTTCACTCCGCAACAAGAGGCGAAAACATTACTATAATTTTCATAAACAACTGTATCTACGGTATGACAGGCGGTCAGATGGCTCCCACTACACTTCCCGGTCAGGTTACAACGACTACTCCCTATGGACGTAAGCGTAATATTCAGGGTAGCCCTGTAAGAGTATGCGAAATGCTCTCCACACTCGACGGTGTTGCACTTGCCGCAAGAGTTTCAGTTGACTGTCCTAAAAACGTAAACGAAACAAAGAAAATGATAAAGAAAGCATTCCAGAATCAGCTTGACGGAAAAGGATTCTCAATTGTTGAAGTTCTCTCCACCTGTCCTACAAACTGGGGTATGACTCCGCGTGATGCTCTCCAGTGGCTTAGAGATAATATGATGCCGTACTATCCTCTTGGTATCTACAAGGATTCTGCGGCTATCCGTGATGAAGAAGTGGAGGAAAACAAATGACTACACGTATAATTTTCGCAGGAAGCGGCGGTCAGGGTATCCAGTTCTCAGGCAAGCAGATGGCTAAGACAGGAATGTACATGGACAAAAATGTAACATTCCTCCCATCATACGGTCCTGAAATGCGTGGCGGTACATCAAACTGTACTGTTGTTATAGCTGATGAAGAAATCGGTTCTCCCAGCGTATCTACACCTGATATTCTTGTTGTAATGAACAAGCCCTCTTTCGACAAGTTTGAGCCCATGACTGCTGTTGGCGGAACTATTTTCTGCGACTCTACACTTATCGACAAGAAATCCGAAAGAGATGACATTAAGGCTATATACATCCCCGCAACTGAAATGGCTGAAGAAAACGACCTCAAGGGATTTGCGAATGTAATAATTCTCGGAAAGATTCTCAAGGAAACAGGAATTTTTACATACGAAGATTTCGAACATTATCTTGTATCTAGCATTCCCGAAACAAAAGCCGCTCTTATAGAGAAAAACAAAAAGGCACTTAGTCTCGGATATAACTTCTAAAAAACAAAAAAAATCGACCGATATTACAATGAATGTAATCTACGGTCGATTTTTATTTTGCTCAATAATCTGTTTCGGCTTCGTATATTCCTGTAAATCTTGTAGGAAGAGGAAGTTTTACGCTCATTTCTCCCGGATTTTTCGGATAAAGGCCTACTATATATCTGAAATAGAAGTACACAGGAACTGCCGCCCATCCGTGACAGAGACTTCCGGCATAACCGAAATCGTCTCCTCCGACTGCGGTTTCCCAGAATGTGGTAGCACCGTTTTCAAGCATCATTCCGTATTCCTTTGCGATATCCGAGAATACACGTCTGCCCCATACTTCAGGTCTCTTCATCATTGCTTCGTACTTATATATGCTGCAAGAAAGCGTAACGGTGACAAGCTCCTTATTCTCAACAAGATTTATGAGAACTCTGTCAAGCTCATATTCAGGGCATATTCCACTGCACACAGCAAGAGACTGAGTGATTTGTGCGAGGTGGTATCTTTCACCTGACTTTTTGCCAATTTTTGTATAATAAAGTCCTCTCTCAGCATCAAAAAATGCATTGTGAGCAGCGGTATTCAGCTTTTTCGATTCGTTTTT
>CAYTLG010000116.1:0-5928 GCA_964438725.1 uncultured Ruminococcus sp.
CGAAAACTCCTACACAAGCCAGATGGTTCGTACAATCAAGTACTTCGCAGAACTCAACTAATCGGCATTTAATATCTGATTTTGAAGGTATCTCATTTTTTGGGATACCTTTTCTTTTTGCGGTAGAGATGTTCATATATTTGTGATAAAATCAATTCGATATAAAACTCAAGCGAGGCAAAACAAGTGAATAACGATTTGAACATCATAATTAACAGTGGTGAAAGCTCTCAGCACATTGACGCAAATGAGCTTATTGCCGACTACAAGGAGCTTTCTGAGCTTGAACATCTTTATAATTCCGCCATCAAAGAGCTGACAATTAAATTTGAGATATTGAATGATGAATTCCGTGTCAAGTACGAACGCAGCCCTATCCATCATATAGAATCAAGACTGAAATCACAGACGAGTATAGCAAAAAAGCTCATCAAGCGTGGCAAGGATCTTTCGCTTGAATCTGCAAAGGAAAACATAAATGACATTGCAGGCGTAAGAGTTGTCTGCGGTTACATAGACGACGTTTATGCGGTTGCCGATATGCTTCTAAGGCAGTCTGATATTCACCTTGTAAAGGCTCAGGACTACATCAAGCACCCAAACTACAACGGTTATCGAAGCCTCCACCTTGATATTCAAATACCGATATATCTTTCTGAAAAAACTGAACTTGTACGTGTCGAGGTTCAGATACGTACTGTTGCAATGGACTTTTGGGCAAGTTTGGAGCATGATCTGCGTTATAAGTCCAACAAATCAATCCCCGACGAAATCCAAACACGTATGCTTGAATGCTCAAACGAAATTGCCGATATAGACGCTCGTATGCAGGAAATATTCAAGCAAATTCAAAAACTATAACTATTCTTTGGAGGAAAAAATGGCCACAGTAACTATAATCGGCTCCGGCATGATGGGTTCTGCTCTTGCCTTCCCGGCACGTGAAAACGGAAACGAGGTAAGACTTGTAGGAACGCATCTTGACCGTGAGATAATTGACGAATGCAAAAAATCCAACCGACATCCTAAATTCACAAAGGACTTCCCTGACGGAGTAAAGTTCTATCAGATTGAAGAAATGGAGACAGCCATAGACGGTGCCGACCTTATTATTGGTGGAGTCAGCAGCTTCGGTGTAGATTGGTTCGGCGAATATGTTCTCCCTAAAATTCCTGAAAATATTCCTGTATTGACTGTTACAAAGGGACTGTTCGATACCGAGGATGGAAAACTTATGACCTACCCTGCTCTTTGGGCGGAAAAACTTGCTAAAATGGGCAAAAAACTCTCACTCAATGCGGTAGGCGGACCTTGCACCAGCTATGAACTTGTAGCACACGACCAGACTGAGGTTGCATTCTGCGGTGAAGATATAAAGACTCTTGAATACATTCGCTCAATAATGCAGACTGATTATTATCACATCAGTTTATCTACCGATGTTGTTGGAATTGAAAGTGCTGTTGCATTAAAGAACGGCTACGCACTCGGTATTGCACTGACTATCGGTGTAAATCAGCGTAACTTCGGAATTGACAGCGAGCTTCACTTCAACTCACAGGCAGCAGTATTCGGACAGAGCGTTCGTGAAATGGCAAAGCTGCTTGAGTTACAGGGTGCAGGCACACTTGACAATCTTTGTGTAGGTGCCGGTGACTTGTATGTTACAGTATATGGTGGAAGAACAAGACTTGTAGGCATTCTCCTTGGTCGTGGACTTAACATAGACGAGGCTAAGGCTGAATTGAATGGTGTAACACTTGAATCACTTGTGGTGGCTGTACGAGTCGCCAAAGCCGTCAGAAAGCTCGCAGAACAGGGTAAGCTCAACACAAGTGACTTCCCTCTCCTTATGCACGTAGATGATATCCTCACTAAAAAAGCTGAGGTCAACATTCCGTGGGAGAGCTTCACATTTATCAAAGAATAAAAAAATACCGCTCGGTATCTCTTTATGATGTACCTCAAAAAGTTAGAGGTTACATCAGATATCGCAGCGGTATTTTTATGTTAAGGCATATACGGAGACTTTACATTCTCATCAGAGCATTCAGGCATGATGTAGGGCTTGATATAGTTGATGCTGAATTCAACACCCCACTGACCCTTTGCACCCGTCCAGTAAGCTGAGTGAGGCTCTATGGAAAGCATTCCGTTGTAGTTCTTTGTATAGAGAACATCCATTACTGCACCCCAGTTTGTCTGGTCAAGTCCTACCGGTGGGTCATCGTAGTGGTTGCCATCAATGTAGAGTGAACCCTTGAGGTGGAAGTGATAAATACGGTTGCCCCACTTCTTCATTTCGCTGAGGTAATCACCGTGTCTGTGGAGGCAGTGGGATGTATCGTACTTGATGCCGAGTTCGGGAAGTACAGGCATTATGATATCCCATGTCTTATCGTTGTAAACGAAGTTTTCCCAGTCGCAGTTGTAAACGGCAATTTTTACGTTTTTTCCCTCTGCGTATTCGAGAAGTGTCTTGAAGTAGTTGATTGCGATTTCGCAGTTTTCAAAGAATGTCTTGCTTGCGGTGTAGTTACAGCCACAGTTGAATACAGGACAGCCAAGACGTGATGCGGCATCAATAAGATTCTTGTCGTGCTGGAGTGCAGACTCGATTATCTGACCGTTTTCGTCGATTCTCTTCTGACCCCAACGACCGATAGAACCTACCGCAACATCGTACTTCTTACTGTATCCGAGTATTTCATCGGTGTGACCTGCTACCTCCATACTGTCGTAGTTGTAGTTGCAGCAAAATTCTACTGCGTGAAGTCCGAGAGAAGCTACATATTCAAAGCAGCCCTCGTCCCATCCATTGATGATTCCAAGTTTCATGATAGTCTCCTTTTATTAATTTACACCGACCGCTGCGAGATACATCTTCGCCCACGATGCGGTTATTGCCTGAGTATTATTAACGAACACTATGTCAGTGAGTCCGTAATCCTTGAGCTGTTCATATACATTAAAGCTGGAATAACGAACGTCAACGACTATGATATTACCATAGTTTTCACACAGGAACGGTACAAATGCATTTCCGAATGAATCCTTGAACACGAGAATGCTCTTATCCTGCGGATTATCAGGTACGTTGATAACTGTATATGGGTTATCTCCCGCTATGAATGTTACATACGTCTTATTTGTGTTGACTATGGAGGTGTCGTAGCTATACGTAGCTCCGTTTGATGAAGTTACAGTCATTGTATGCGGCTTTGTCGGAACGAACGCTTCTATATAATCGATGAAGTTCTTTACACGTGCGTCGTTTGTCCAGCTGTAAAGGCTTCCACTGTATGAATCATTCTTTATCTGATAATCAAACTCATCGAGAGGTGTCGGTTCTTCGCCAATTGACTCACAGAATGCACGATATGCGTAATATGCACCTCTCTGTGTCCAGTGGTGGTCACTCTTGAAGAACAGGTACTCATCACGATGTTCGTACATTTCAGCGTAGGGATTTACGAAATTAATATTCTGAGCCATATGGCCACCGATTTTCTGAATCATTTCGTCCTGATCCTCTATCTTCGACTGAACCTCTGCGTTATCTACCACCATTGATGATACAGGAGCTACAACCACGCTCACACGAGTTTTTTCACCAAACAGCTTCTTATAGTATTCAATGGTCTGTGCGTAAACTTCGGAGGCTGAATCGTTATACCACGCCTGAGTGTATACTGCGTCACCATAGATAAACAACCCGCTTGCAAGGAAGTCTGCATGGAGGTCATTCTGCTGTTGTGTAACTGAGGTTATCTCTGTAACTTCAACCTGACAGGTTTCCTTTACATTGTCACTATATGAGCAGGTCAATGTTGCTTTACCCGGTGCAACTCCTTTGACGTTTATACCACCGCTTTCATTTATCGAAATAGTAGCGATACCTTTATCCGATATCGACCATTTTACCGTAGCACCGTCTCCTGCTTCGGTATCGACAGTTGCATATACAACAGAACCACTTCCGACAGTGAGCTTTATTGAAGTTTTTGAAAGATGCACGGCAGAGACATTGTTATTGTCAGTTTCCGGTTCTGATTCATCATTGTTTTCTGTGGGTTCGGTTATTTCAGGTGCTTCTGTCTCGCCAACATCGGATTTTGTCGTTTCCGTTTCTACAGTATCACTTTCGTCCACTATCTCACCGCCTATAACGACAGAGCCTTCAGTTTCGGGTGTAGTCTCGGTTTCGCTTTCGGTTTCTTTATCGTTGAGGTCTCCGAGTGCTGTACTAAGTTTATCTGAAAGTGCGTTATGCTCTTCTTCCTCATATTGTGTGCTTTCAACAGGACTCAAAAGTGCAAAGCTGCCCTCTCCATCTACTGAATACTCAAAGCCCTTCAGGGTATCCATCTCTTTTGCGGCATTAACAAGTCGGTCACGTTCTATAAATGTATCGGAGATAAACGATGAAACTCCCGCAAAGTAAGAGCCGTCAACAAGCGTCTGCCATGAAAACTCCGGCATTTCTGCAAGCTTTCGTTTTTCCGCAACTGATTCTGTCGGGCGGTCGGTCTGAAGAAGATTCAACGCTGCGACACTGCCGAATATTACAGCCACGACTGACACGCAGACTATATCTACAATTTTATTTCTTTTTTTCAATTTCAGCCTTCCTTTCTGAATTTCTGTCATCAATATCTGAAATACAGGAACGCACTGTAAGTGTCACCCACAAGTCTGACTGTTGAAGTTGTGACAAACACGATGATTACCATTGTTTTTATAATTCTCTCTGCGGAATAACCAATTCTGAGGTGTGACTTGAGCCAGTTCCAAAGTGTTGGTACAAGAGGTGCGGAGAAAATACAAGCAGCTATAAGAAGTATCACGTTATCCATGATTATCGCTTTTGTGAAAATATCGTTCACTGCACTGCAACCGATTCCGAAAAGGTAGCCGAGATTTTTCGGCATATCCTTTTCAAAATAGAATATTGCAAAACCGAAAACGGTTATAAAAACGGTATAGATATGTGTTATTGTAAACGATACAGGCTTCGGGAGTGTATCCATCTTTTTGATAAAATGCTTTTTCTCCCACATAAGAAGGAAGCCGTAGTAAAGTCCCCATATAATATAGTTCCATGAGGCACCATGCCAAAGACCGGTGAGGAACCACACAACAAAAATATTTCTCTGGTGGTCATGACGGTTTCCACCAAGGGGAATATACACATAGTCACGAAAAAATGTTCCGAGAGACATATGCCATCTTCTCCAGAATTCAGTCGCACTTTTTGAAATGAGCGGATAATTGAAGTTTTCAAGGAACTCAAAACCGAACATTTTACCGAGACCTATTGCCATATCTGAATATCCTGAGAAGTCAAAGTACAGCTGAAGCGTAAAGAACAGTGCCGCTGTCCATCTTCCGACGAAGGTAACATCGGTAAGGCTCATAAGTGAAGTAAGTGCGGTATCACAGCAGTCTGCGATAAGCACCTTTTTGACAAGTCCAACGGAGAAGCGGAACATACCGTCATTGAATTTTTCGAGACTGACGTGTCTGTTATCGAACTGCATCTCGATATCCTTATAGCGGACTATCGGACCTGCAACAAGCTGCGGGAAGAATGAGACGTACAAAAGAAGTCTGAAAAATGACTTCTGAACATCTGCATCTTCTCTGTAAACATCGATAACGTACGACATTGTCTGGAATGTGAAGAAGCTGATACCTATCGGCATAGTCAGCTCTACAACAGGTATCGAGACATTAAATATGAAATTAAGTGTTTCGGTGAAGAATCCGAGGTATTTATAAACGCCAAGCACGCCGAGATTCGTGACAACCGCTATAACGAGCCAGAACCGCCTTAGCCATATCTGCTCCGTCCGATGTATAAGCAGACCAAACAGGTAATCCGCCAAAACCAGTCCTATCATAAGGAAAACATAAACAGGCTCTCCC
>CAYTLG010000117.1:0-5880 GCA_964438725.1 uncultured Ruminococcus sp.
CCGATAACCTTTACTCCACAGTCGTGGATAAGTTCCTTGATAGAGGGCTGGGAGGGGAGGCAAACTACGATTGATGGGTCAGCCTCTTCCTTTGCAGCTTCGATATAACGGAAGTCGGCAAAGAGATAGGTCTTATCTGTGGTAACGATAACATATCCGTCGGGATTGTCGAATCCTGAAATATAGAGATGGTTTTCAGGGGAGTTAACGTAAATAGCGTCAATTCCGAGCTTTTTCATCTCGTTCTGTAAATTAGCAATTCTATTTGCAACTACTGACATAATATATTCCTTTCAGTTTTTATTGTATTTTATTATGCTTCATAAATTTCTTCATGTATGGTTTCTCAAGAAGTCTTTTGAAGCGGAAAAATAATGTCTTTTTATCCTTTATCGGAGGTACTATTATACAATACAGCCCCGCACGGTTTGCACAGGCAGCATCTGTAAGCAGCTGGTCTCCCAATAAAAGCGATTCCTCGACACTTGCAGAATGCTCAGCCATAGCCTGCTTCAGCTTACCGATTCCGGGTTTTCCTGCCTTAGAGTACGCTACATATCCGAATTTAGAATTGAACTTTTCTACCCTCTCTGCATCGTTATTCGAGACAAAAGCTACTTTTATCCCATTTTGTTCCATAAGCGAACACCATTTCACGACGTTTTCAGGCGGATACATATCATCATATGTAGCAAGTGTGTTGTCTATATCCGAAAAGATATACTTCTTTCCGAGCTGTTTCACGTGTTCTGGAGTCAGCTTTTCAAACGAAGAATATACCTCATCCGGCATAAGCAGCTTTTCAAAAATCATCAATATCCTCCGATAGGGAAATTAAAACACAATGAGAACTCACGAAAAAGCCCGCAAGTCCTCATCATAAAAATCATATTTTAGCCGAGCTTAACGATAGTTCCGCTTTCGTCGCTCTTATAGGAGTTTTCAAGAAGCTCTGTAAGTGCGATAGCATCATCAATACCGAGAGCTTCGGGAGAGCCTGTCTTGTTAATACAAGCATCAACGAACTGCATAAGCGGAGATTCCTTAGCTCTGGGAAGGTCGGGAGTAACAAATCCGTTGAAGATACCGTTCAGCTTCTTGCTTGTGAACTTAACATCTTCGCCGTGAGCAATGAGAGAACCTTCTGTACCGTAGATTTCGATAGTCTGGGGAGAACCTACAGAAACAAATCCTGTCTCACCAACACCGAGAGCACCGCCATCAAATTCAGCAACTGCAACTGCGTTTTCGTCAACAGGCTTGCCGTAAGGAGATGTGAACATACCGGTAACTCTTACGGGCTTACCGAGGAAGTATGCAAGGAGGTACATAGGGTGACAACCAAGGTCCATCATAGCACCGCCCGCTGCATCCTTAGCTTCAAACCAGTAGTCGGGAAGCCAGTTTCCGGATACACCGTTGTGAGCATCTCTTACTCTTACGAATGTTACCTTACCGAACGCACCCTCATCGAGCATTCTCTTAGCGAACTGTACGGAGGGTCTGCCTCTCTGGGGATAGCTGATAGTGAATGTAACACCTGCTTCTTCAACAGCCTTTTTAACATCAAGACACTCAGCAACTGTGGGGCAAAGAGCCTTTTCTGTGAAGATGTGCTTACCTGCCTTAGCAGCCTTTATAAGAATATCGTGGTGAGCAGTAGTGGGAGTGTCGCAAATAACAGCTTCAACGTCCTCACGTGCAAGTACAGCATCGAGTTCGGAAACAAATTCGCATCCAAGTTCCTTAGCCCAACTTTCACCTCTTGCGGTATCATCGTCCCATACGCAAACGATTTCTACCTTTCCGCTGTTCTGAAGCTGTCCTGCATATCCACCTGCGTGAACGTGCCACTTTGAAAGCATTGCAACCTTTAACATAGTTTTATCCTCCGAATTATATATTTAGAAGTTTATAAAGTCATATTTATGAGTCTGAAACAAGTATAACAGTTTATTCGTTCAATGTCAACATCCCTACATAAAAATTAACATGATCTAGGTATAGTTTTCACGTCTGTATACCGTGTCAGTCATTCTGAGCGAGAATCTTCTCCGAGTCTTTTCTCTTTCTTGCCGAGAATCTCAGTATCGCAAAAGCAAGAAGTGCATATATAGCGGTAAACGCAACCGGGAATGACTGCATACCGAAAATCTTTACGATAGCACCGTAAATGAACGGCATTACAGTGAAGCTGACATATGCCGCCGCCATCTGAGAGCTGATGACCGACTGTGAAATATCCGCTCCAAAACATGAGGGAGTCAGGTGCATGAAGTTCGGGTACATAGGACCGTTGCCAAGTCCGATAAGGAAAAGTCCTATGCAAGCAAAGATAGACGGAAGCGGAAGTATTATCAAAAGAACGGCAGGTACAAGTACTATAAGACCTATTTTGATTATCTGCCATGCATTGAGCTTTATCGAAAGAATACCCGAAAGGAAACGTCCGAGAGCGAGTCCTACAAAGTAGAAAGTCAAAATAAACGCCGCACGGTCGGGAGAAATGCCCTTACATTCAACAAGGAACGAGCTTCCCCATGTGTTGCAGAAATATTCGAGTGTACATGACGAGAAGAAGCAAAGCCATGCAAGACGCACCGCCGGGTCTTTAGCAAGCTCCTTGATACTTACATTTCTGGGAGTAACCTCTTCCTCCGCCGAGAACTTAGAACCTGTTTTAACTCGTCCCCAAAGCGGAAGTGCAACTACAATAACAATAGCGATAAAAAGCTGTACAATACCTGCGTTTTTGTAACCTACCTGCCAGCTGCCGTATTTTTCAAGAGCCTTTGACATAAGCAAAGGACTGAGCGACACACCAACACCATAAGCACAATGCAAAAAGCTCATGTGCATAGCCTTATAGTGAAGTGCAACGTATGAGTTCATCGCAGAATCTATACATCCGGCACCAAATCCAAGCGGTATCGCAAAGAAAATTATCCATAAAATATTGTTTGAAACGGAATAACCGAACAAACCTATAACAGTAAGTGCCGTACTTACCGCTGCTACCCTGCCTGTTCCAAAGCGATTTATCACCCTTGTACTTGCAAGAGTTGATGCAACGCTGAAGCATGAGAACAAAGGTGTAAGATAACCCGCAACATCTACAGAAAGACCGAAATCCTCGTGCATTACAGGCCACGCAGTTCCGAAAAGAGAATCCGGCACACCAAGTCCGACATATGCCAAATAAATAACAACAAGAAGAAGAGTTGCCAAAACGAAAAAACCTCCCATAATCAAATACTTTCGCTATTATAGCAGAAGCATCGGGAGATTTTCAAGTATTTTATAAAATTATTTCTGTAATTTTAAAATCATTCAGCAAAAACAAAATATTTCGCAAGCATATCCTCTGCCTTGTTCTTTGTCAGCTCAAGCTCATCACCATCGCAGTCACCACGGTAGTATTCAAGCATGAGTTCTCCATCCAATGCGGCAATGCGGTCGTGCAACGGGAAGTAATTATCAAGCAGGAAGCAAGCGTATTTTTGAAGTCTCATCTCACCGACAATACGATATTCACATGATATAGTATCAACAGCTACAGAATATTTTTCACGTACCGCAGAAATAATACCGTCAGCTGAATTGTCGTGGGCAAAAACTATCGTAGAGCAAACGTCACGGTTTCTGTTGTGTTCCGTTGAACCGTGGCTGTCGGTTGAACCTACGATAGGATGAACACGTCCCTCTCTGTATTCCTCATAGTAAAGAGCGGTCTGGAACCCGTTCTGCTCGTAGTAATTCTCACCACCGAGAACTTCAAATGCGTCGAACGGGTGCTTTTTCATCATATATCTCGTGAGCGGTTCGGGAATATGATACATATCGGCTATCCAGTAAGGATGTGCGAAAATGCAAAGTCCGTCGGCTTCCTTTATCTTTCTGTTGATCCATAAAGCTACCGCATACCATGTCTTGTCAACATTATCGGGACAGTCCGCACATTCATCGCTTTCGATTATCTCGTTTATCTGACGGCGATATTCATCCTCCGAAATAACATCGGGAGCGTTTCCGTCAATCGAACGATACTCAGCACCCGACCCCATCTCTTTGTTGTTAGCCGATGAATCCAAAAGTCCGTTTATCGAAAATTTGCCGCCTGCATTAACAATGTGCATCTGAGTGAGTGGCATATGTACCTCCTCACCTTGAATTATAGTAAGGGTTGACGGTACCTTTTCGTATATGTTTTTCGCTTCAAGTGAGGGATAATAGCGTCCGTGGTCGGTCACAACAATAAAGTCATAGCCCATTCCCCTGTAATTTGCACATACCGTTCCGGGATCCTCACGTCCATCCGAGCGGCAGGTGTGCATATGGAAGTCACCTCTGAGCGGAATACGCTTTGCAAGGTCAGCCTCCAGTGCGTAAAAACTAAGTTCGTTTACTATTTTGTCCCACGAATCACCGTTTTTTCTGAAAATTCTGACCCTATATTCACCCTCTTCAGCGGCATTGTATGTGAAGTGAATAAATCCGTCCGACTGCGGAACAAGCTCAATATCGGTGTGGTTGTCACGTGCAATGTCATACGAGGGTGAGCCTGCGTTAAGAGACATTACCGATATTCTGTACTCTCCCTCCTCAAATCTTCTTTTGTCGGAAATCGGACGAACAGTTATCTCAGTTTCACGTCCAATCGGAAAAACCTTCGGATAAATGTCGAAATAACACAGATGACGTTTCATTTTCTCGCTCCTTTTTGTGATATATTATAGTTTATCTGTATTATAATATATCTGCGTAGCAATGTCAATCACAAAAACAAAAAACACCCGAGAGTATCAGGTGTCTTTAAAATACTTATTCAACCTTGCAGTCAAATCCGAGCTTCTTGATAGCTTCAATGATAACCTTTACATCAATAGCTTCGGGGCAGGTGATTTTAGCCTTACCTGTTGCGAGGTCAACAAGAGCGGAACCGCCAAGCTCTTTGATTACCTTAACAACCTTTTCAACGCACTTTTCGCAATGCATACCCTCAATTATGAGGTCAAGGGTCTGTTTGTTACCGAGTTTTTCACCGAGTTTTTCGCCGAGTTTTTCTAAAAGCATGAGTCATACCTCCATATTGTATAAATTAATGTCAGATGTCAGCTCCGCACAAAAGCAGTTTTTTTATGTATACCGCAGCATAGTCATTTTGAAGATTGTATGCCAACGGAATAGGTTCTCCGATTCCTGCCGCAATACAGCTCACACTGCAATTCATGGTAAGAGTTTTTCCCGTACCTATCTCACCGGATGTAAGCCGTGAAAATACCGCATTTATAAGTCCACCGTGAGTTACACCGATAACAGTACGTCTGCCTGAGGCCTCAAGCATATCATCTATACCACCGAGCATTCGTGCCGCAGCCTGAGGAACAGATTCAACATCGCTAACCTGCTTTTCACCGCCAGGATAGAGTTTTTTTCTTTCATCAAGGGTAAGCCCGGACAAAGCACCGTAGTCACGCTCAATAAGTCTTTCAATAACGGTAGGTTCACCGACATCTATCGACGATGCTATATATTCCGCAGTGGCAACAGCTCTTGACAAAGGAGACGTACACACCGCAGCATAGGCAACACCCATTTTCTTTGTATTTTTCAGTACAGTTGATACGAGACGAGCCTGGTCATGACCGTTTTCGTTAAGAGGAACATTTTCTCTGCCCTGGAGACGCTTTATAAGGTTCCAGTCAGTCTGACCATGCCTTACAAGACAAACAAGTGCCCTACCCTCAAGAAGATAGTGAGCGGCACTTGCTGGATGTGCGAGTATTATTTGAGATGCGGGAAGCTGACGTGTATGCTTGAACTGTGTCATATGCCCTCCTCTTCAAATAATAATATAGTTTATTATACACCGCCCATCCC
>CAYTLG010000118.1:0-5856 GCA_964438725.1 uncultured Ruminococcus sp.
CGTATCAGCTGCGGATGTCTGTACTGCGAGCATGGGCATTATCATAAGTACGACAAGCACCAGTGACAATGCACGCTTAAAATAGTTCATGCTATTTTCCTCCTTAGTGTAAGTAATTTTCCATTGTTCTTCCGTTGTTTTTCCGTTGCTTTGAATTAAGTCTCAGCTTTGCTGACTGTATTGCACCCCATTTCAGTTATTGCAATAACCTTAGATATATTAAAACCAGTTATCACAATAAACTAATATTCATATTGAATAGATTATACAATATCTGCCATTACATTGCAATACCTTTTCCCCAAAAAATAATGGACATATTGAAAATTTTACATCATTATTTCCCTTATTTACGACAAATAGTAAGCATATGTTTACTATTTGTAATATAAATCATTTTCGATTAAGTCTCCGTCATATATCGCACCGAACGGCATATCATGTATCAAAGCCAATTTCTAACGAGGTAGTTTATGAAGAAAATCATAATTTTATCAGCGGTAATTATCACGTGTATATCAGGAACTCAGGTCGGTGCATATAGTGGCGGAATGCTCTCCCCTGCTATGAAAATACTTGCAGACGAAGAAGTAATGATACGCTCGGCAGCGGTGAACGGTGATATCACGTTTTCGGAACAGGATTTTTCACGTGCAGTCGGATGTGATTTTGATTATATCACGATAACCGCACTGCCACCGACCTCCGATGGTGTTTTATATTACGGCGATGTACAATGTGTTGTGAACCAAATGATAAGCTCATCATTGGCAGGAAAGCTATCGTACAGATCTGCAAACGGTTCAGGTGACTCGTCATTCCGATTTAAAGCAGGCAGTGATTACAGTATGGTATGCAAGCTGTGCTACACGGATTCAGTTAATCTTGCACCCGTGATATCGAGTTCATCGGAAACTGTTGCTGTATGGACTCAATGTGATGTTTCAACCTACGGCAGACTGAACGGCAGTGACCCCGATGGTGACGAAGTTCATTTTGAAATAGTGTCATATCCGACTAACGGAATATTAAAGCTGACAAACTCATCAAGCGGTGATTATATTTACACTCCATGTGACGGAATGACAGGAAAGGACTCGTTCACGTATATAGTCCGTGACTGCTACGGCAACTACTCCGATGAATGTGAAGTTTCAGTAAGAATCGACCCACGTGAAATTGAACTGGTATTTGAAGATATGGGCGAACACTGGGCTTACAATGCTGCTCTTGTAATGGCTGCGGAAGATGCAATGGATATACGTTCGGTTGGCGGCAAGCTGTATTTCGACCCTGAAGAAAGCATTACACGAGAAGAATTTATTGTTACAGTAATGAAATCGTTCGGAAACGGTACTGTTGACAAGCGTGACACGATATTTGCCGACAACGATGAAATTTCCGAAAATTCACGTGGGTACATTTCAAGAGCAACTGAACTCGGTCTTATAAAAGGCTCATACGAAAACGGAGAGTATTATTTTAAACCGAGTGACTGTATTACACGTGCCGAAGCGGCCGTCGTACTGAACTCAATAATAGGTGCTGAGGTTCCTGACGCAATTCCTGTATTTGCCGATGTAGGCTCAGTTCCAACATGGGCTAAAGGGGCGATGTATGCACTATCCGATGTTGGCATATTCAAAGGAAACGGTGACGGTAACATTTCACCAAACGAAACGCTAAACCGTGGAGAAACCGCACAGATTCTAATGACTGTCATGCAATTATATAATTGAGTGAATAAAAACACTATGTTCTGCAAACAATAACTCCGTACCCTCAGGCAAAACAAAATCACGATTAAAGGAGTTCAAAATGGATAACAATCAGAATAAGAACGAATTCAAAAACGAGCAGCAGAACAAGAAACAGAATCAGACAAAAAACAAACAGCAAAACAATCGCAATGAAAGCAAAAAGGAAAACCGTGCCGAGAACCGCAATGAAAACAAGGTCCAGAACAAAAACGAAGAATAATCCCGCTATTTATCAGTAAAGCGAGGGTAAATACAAGTCGTGGACTTACGGTCTGCGGCTTTTGTTTTTTCAGTAAAACGCAGATCTCCCGGGAGCAACAGCATTACTACTACCACGCCCGGGAGATCCACAAACAAGTTAAATTAAGGAATTGTAAATTAACTTACCTTCCGACTATATTATATCTCAAATTGTCTTTCAGGTCAATTGATTATTTATCCAATATTTCAATTAGGTTTTTGAACAATTTTACCAATTATACCTCTGAATAGTAAATAAATGTCTACTACTCCCTGCCTTGTCAGTTATCAAATGAAATTTCAGCGGATTCAAATTTTTCGTTTCCCTCTGCAATTCCAGGCTCATTCCATGATTCTTCCGTGAATCTGCAATAAATCTTTTCAAAGTTCTCACACTCCGTGAAGGCAAACTCGCCTACAGATGTTATCGGTGACTTCAATGTCAGCTTTTTCAGGCTCATGCAATAGCTGAACTGATAACTTCCGATTTCTGAAATTCCGGAACCAAGAACTACACTATTCAGCGATGTACAGTTATTAAACGCTCTGAGACCCAATTTTTGAACTGTATCGGGAATTTCAATACTTTCCAGTGCATAGCAGTTTATGAATGCTCTGGCACCTATTTCTGTGACATTACGTCCGAAATTTACAGTGTGGAGCATTTCGCAGTTATAAAAGACCTGCTCGCCGAGTTTTTCAACACAGTCGGAGATTGTTACAACGGTAAGCTCTTTGCAGTTTATGAAGAAACTGCGGTCAAGCTCACGTACAATAACACCATCCACCATATCGGGAACAACAAAGTTATTCCAACTACCAGTATATTTATCCTTTTTGAAAGTCAGCACGCCATTTTCGTCTATGGAATACCAAGGTTCTTTTTTTGAGTCAGTCATATACACATCTTCAATACCTGTCATGAACTGGGCTTTTTTATATCTTGCATCATAAAGTCTTTCTTTAGAATCTCTGAAATCTTCAAGTTCAGTGAATACTGCTATGGCTGAATCAAACTCACCGTTTTCGAGAGCTTTTTCTGCGGAAGAATACTTTGTGGATGGTATAATCAGATTAATCGTAAGTATTACCACTGCGACTACCACAACGAATCCACCAAGTATCAGCAATGCTTTCGTTTTGTCCGATATTCCTTCTTTGCGATTTTTTATCTCACGTTTTATCTGCTTTTCGCTTTTCAGGTCATCTATTTCTTTATGCTGTGCAAGGTATTCGGGAGACAAATGCACTTTTAGCCAATCATGCGACACGTGACAAAAACCACATTTATCGCTCTCAGCAAGGTTGACCTGACCGCAAGTACATCTCCAGTACCCGTTATGCTCATCCGGTTTATACTTTGCATCCGTCACGCCAATGCATTCTCTTTTGATTTGTTCATACAGCGGATCTGTCTGCCAATATATTTCCTGCTCCACAAGTTTTTTTGCAGACTCAGTTGATTCATTTGTCCATATCAGTTCTTTTCCGTTATGTACATATACAACTTCTTTGATATCAGCTGTTGCATATACAATTTTGTCACTCTCGACCTCAATATCGGAAGAAATCGGTGATGTCAGCATATCAACTGTTTTTGACATAAGAACTTCTTTGCGGTCATTCAAAATACTGATTTCCGCTGAGTAAGATTTAATTGTAAAATCACCGCAAGGGCATGATGTCACGCAGATACAACGCTTTTCCTTTTCGGAATTCTGCTTAACTGTAATACTTTTAATCTGCACAGGACATCCGACAGTCCATTCATCAAATTTTCTATCGCTGAAAATATGGGGGTATTTTTGTTCCATTTGATTAAACTCCGTTTGTATTATAGTATAATAATACCACGGAGCGAGGACTTATTCAAGGGAAATTTGTGAACTGGATAATAAATCAAGCAAATAGCGACAGTTTAGCAACCGCATTTTCTCCGCATATTTCATCGCAATGCTCTTTTATATAATAAAACTCACGGAATGGCCGCTGTTTTCCTAAATTCTCACCTGCTATGTATGTTTCACTATCCAAAATCAAGTAATATTCTCTTTTTGTTTTATCTGCGTACACAGTACTCTTTCCGTTATAATTCCTTCTTGAAAGTTCACAGCAACACAGGAGCAGGTACTGCATATCGTCAAATCGATATATACTGAGCCTCTCCTTTTCGCCGTATATATATTTTCTGTACTCAGTAAGCACACATTCTTCTCCTGTTTCTATATCAAATTTATGTATATCATCATGCTCTGCTAGCCTTGTCATAAACATCTCACATCCGCCATCACACGACAAGAACATCTGCACAAACACTCTTCCATGCATATCATGTATTCCACATTTGTTTTGTACATCTTCCATTATGCTGTACAACATTATTTCTGTATCCAAACCATATCGTGCCATTTCTTCACCTGTGAGCATAAGTTTAATTTTGTTTTTACTGATTATGATAACTTCCATTATCAAGACCACATATCACTAGTGGTTTCTCCTTTCACATTCCTATATATACACACTAACATTATAATACTGACAGTGCAAAAATGTAACCCCCAAATTTCTGGTAATTTCATATCACACATCAGTCACACTTTTTTCATTATATTATTTGAAAGAAAATAAGCATAAATTCTTGACCTTTTAATCAATATGTGATACAATACAATGTGGATTTTATAGTTTTTATACTTGAAAGGATATCTATATCATGAAAAAAATCGCATTGATACTCGCACTTATCATGAGCCTTACTGTTGTATTCACAGCATGTGGCGAAAAAGAAAGTGGCGGTATCTCCGTAAACAAGGACTCACAGGCTGCTTCTACAACAATCACAGTCTCCGGTCTCAACGGTGAGAGCTACGCAATCTCCAACAACATCACAAAGGTAGTATCTCTCTCTCCCGCAGCTTCTATGGTCATCGATTATCTCGGTGGTTCTTCTAAGCTCACAGCTGTTGATAAGGCTTCTGCTGAATATGTATCTGTTTCCGCAACAACAGACGCTTCTTCTGCGGCAGGTCTTGCTCCTGAAGTAATCTTTGTTGACGAAGCTGACAAGGATTCCGTAGGCACAACTGACATTCCCGTATTTGTAATTCCTCAGGCTTCTTCCGTAGCTGACATCAACAACCTCATCCGTCTCTGCGGTAAGGTTCTCGGTATAAATGCTGACGATGCTGTATCCAAAGTTACAAATGTAATGAATGTAGCACAGATGAGCAACTCTTCCTACACAACAAAGTACAGAGTATATATTGACCTCGGTGACGGTCAGACTGTCGGCACAGGCACATACATTACTGAGCTTATCATTGCTTCCGGTCTTGAAAACGTATGCACAGGCAACGGCTTCTGCACCATGACCGAAGAAGAAATAATTGCTGCTGACCCTGAATTTATTTTCACTTGCGGTGATGTAAATGATTATCTCGGCAACGATGCATTTGCTGAAGTTTCTGCTGTTGCTGACTCTCACGTTGTATCCATCGAAAAGAAGGATATTTACTACGGTTCCAACAACATTACAAACGCTATTTCCGTTATGAACGAAACAGTTTCCGCAATCCGTGGAGACGAATAATGTCGGCGGATATTCTTTAAGCTGAAAAATACAGAATACCACAACCTCATTATCGTTTGGTTTGGACTTACGTCGTGGGTACGCTGCCATTTAGAGGTTTAGAATACTGTCGAGTTCAATTAACAAACTAATATAAAAGCCTCCTTGGAGTTTTAATTCCTTGGAGGCATTTTTTATTCTTTTTCTCGTTCGAAATAGTATTTCTTATTATGAGCACATATGCTTTGGATTATTCCAATGAACAGATACATTGATATCATTGAGGAT
>CAYTLG010000119.1:0-5788 GCA_964438725.1 uncultured Ruminococcus sp.
GCGTGAATATTTGGGCTGAACCGAAGAAAATTCGTGAGGTCAGATTCAAAGCAGGACTTGTAATGCAGTATCCCGAATATCAGCTTTTTGCGGAGACTGTCCGTGAAGATATAGAGTTCGGACCCAAAAATATGGGGATTGAGGGCGAGGAACTTAAAAATACAGTCGAAAGAGCCGCTGCGTTCTCAGGTCTGTCTCCGGAGCTTCTTGATAAATCTCCGTTTGAACTGTCAGGCGGTCAAAAGAGACGTGTCGCTCTTGCCGGAGTGCTTGCAATGAACCCGAAGATACTCATCCTTGATGAACCCGCAGCAGGACTTGACCCGGCAGGACGCAGGGATATCCTCGGTGGAATAAAAAAATTCTCAAAGGAATCGGGAACGACTGTTATAATCGTCAGCCACAGTATGGAAGATATGGCTCTCTATTGCGACAGTATCATAGTTATGTCCGACTCAAAGATACTCATGCATAAATCATGTGCGGAGGTCTTTTCGGAGTATCGTGAGCTTGTTGCGGTAGGACTTGATGTTCCTCAGATAACAAGAACGGCATCATCTCTTGCACAGTATGGAGTTGATATCGGACGTGATGTATACACTGTGGACTGGGCTGTTGAAAAAATATGTGAATTTATTGATTCAGGAAAAGTCCCCGACACAAAAGAAGAAAAATACGTTTGATTGGTTTACAGGAATAGAAAATGAAATCAGAAATAACTTTCGGACAATATTGTGAGGGAAACTCAGTCATTCACAGGCTCGACCCACGCTGGAAGATAGTGCTTTCTCTCATGTATATCGTAGTAATATTCATGTCAAAGAGCGTGGGAGCGTTCATTCTGCTTCTTGCGGCCTCGCTTCTTTTCGTGATTCAGACCGAGCTTTCTCTTTCGCTTGTGCTGAATTCTATAAAGCCGCTCTTTTACGTTATAATATTTACGTCTGTCATAAATATCTTCTGGATGACGGGAGATACGTTGCTGTTTGAGATAGGGTTTATACACGTCTATCTTGAAGGCATAATAAATGCGATAATGATAGTGCTGAGAATAATACTCCTTATCGTTGCAACGTCGGTGTTCTTAACCTATACTACAACTCCGCTTGCACTTACAGATGCACTTGAACAGCTCCTTTCACCCCTTGCAAAGATACACGTTCCGGTACATGAGTTTTCAATGATGATGACGATAGCTCTCAGATTCATCCCCACACTTATAGACGAAACTCAGAAGATAATTGCAGCTCAGACAGCAAGAGGAGCAGACTTCTCAACGGGAAACATAGTAAAACGTGCAAAGGCTCTTATCCCGATACTTATTCCGCTGTTTATCTCGGCATTCAGACGTGCTGATGAGCTTGCTACCGCAATGGAATGCAGATGTTATACAGGCGGAAAGGGAAGAACAAGAATGAACAGACTGCACTCCTCATACCTTGATGGCGTTTACTTTATAGCAATGCTCATTCTCGGTGTCGGTGTGGTAATGCTGAATAAATTCTTCCCGATTTATCTCATGACGGTTTGATATGAAGCGTGTTCTTAAAGTAAAATATAACGGCTCAGGCTTCGCAGGATATCAGTTTCAGCCTGACAAAAGAACGGTACAGGGAACATTAACCGAATCATTTGCGAAGGCTCTCGGCTTTCCCGTTAAGGTAACAGGATGCTCAAGAACCGATGCAGGGGTTCATGCGGAGGGCTTTGTATGTACTCTGGAGCCTAAAAACGAATCCGATGCAATAGATATTCCAATCGGTAAATTGCACCGTGCCATAAGACGATTTCTTCCGGATGATATAGGTATCGCAGGTGAAAGTGTAGTAGATGACGATTTTCATCCAAGATATTCCGTTGTGAAAAAGACCTACAAATATCGAATGTACGACAGTCCTGCATATGACCCATTCATGAGCGGACGGGCATGGCAGCTTAAAAAGCCCGTAACCGATTTGGGACTGGATATTATGAACTGCTGTGGTGAAAAGTTGGTCGGACGGCATGATTATACGTCATTTATGGCGACAGGGTCGAGAATAACGGATGCGGTTCGTGAGATATATTCTCTGTCAGTAGAGCGTGAAAATGATATGCTCGTTCTCAGCGTTACGGCAGACGGTTTCTTATACAATATGGTGCGTATAATTACAGGAACTTTGGTTGACGCAGCGTACGGACTTTATTCGGCAGATGATATTACAAAGGTTCTTGAGGCACACGACAGAACAAAAGCGGGAAAAACAGCTCCTCCTGATGGACTTTATCTGAGTGAGGTGTACTATCCCGCACGATTTGACTGGAAAACTGACTGAATCAGGGGGTCAAAATGAGCAGAAACAGCTCCTCTGAAAAGCTCCCCGTAATTGACGGAATGGAGCGTAGGGTAAACCGATATTACCTCGGTGTATCCCGAAAATATACTGCGGCAGGCATTGGACTTATGCTTACCCTGATATTGTATGTCATATTTGTAATGCTCTTTCTCGGACAATACGTGACATACGATAACCTAAAATTTTTGGTTCGTGATATGAGTGCGTTATCTATTCCTGGCAGCGATAGTGAATATTCAAGCATTGTTTATAACGGCAGTGAAGACCTTGTTGCACGCTCGTTCAGAGGTGGTACTGCGATAAGCACCGTTGATTCGTATCTCTACTACGACTCAGGCGGTGGACTTCTCGTTGAGGATCAATGCTCATATTCATCACCTGATATGGCAGTGAGTGACAAATATCTCCTGCTGTATGACGTAGGCGGAATTGGATACAGTGTTTACAATCAGCTCACGAGAATAATAGAACGTACCTCGTCACAGCAGATAGTTACCGGAGATATAGCGGATGATGGCTCACTTCTCCTTGTTACACGTTCACGTGAGACGAAATACGTTGTTGAGCTTTACAATTCAGCATTCAATAAATCAATGAGCATATATAAGGAAAATTACGTCCTTGGTGCGGCTCTTTCACCGAACGGAGAGTACATAGTTATAGCTTCCGGTGTGCCTGCTGATACCGACCTTGGATGTGAGATATCCATAATCAAAAAAGGCTCTGATAAACCGCTTTACACCTCGTCATATACGCATACTATGCCACTTGAGGTCAAAGCGATGGCGGACGGATTCATACTTCTGTGTGACAACGGCATATACTTCTTCGATTACAGCGGCGGTATTACAGCTTCGTTTGATTTCAGCGGAATGAGTCTGCGTTATGCCGATATTACCTCAAACGGAGCGGTTATAGTCGGCAGTGTAAATGCTCTCGGCAGTGAAAATCGTGTAACAGTTCTCGATATATCGGGTGAAAGACTGTATTCTGAGGTGATTGGTGAGAGAATAACAGGTGCGTATGCATCGATAAATCATTCGGATGCACTTTGTTATCTGACAGTTGCCGATAAGGTAATAAAAATTAATCCGGAGTTTGAAACCGAAGAAATGACAACAGAGGCTGATATTCTTAGCATAGTTCCGCTGAATAAAGGAGCGTTAATCTGCTCAAGAACCTCAGGAGTCAGAGCTTTTTCATAAAAATGACAGATAATGTAATATCGGAGGGATACATAAAATGAGTTTGGCAATAGATGCAATAATCCTGCTCTCTGCTGTGATAATCATATGGCGTGGAGCCGGAAGAGGTCTTGTAAAATCCGTAATGGGTCTTGTGACCTCGGTGGTATCATTTATAGTTGCATATGCGTATACACCGGTGCTTGCTGAGATAGTACGTGAAAAATATCTGTCCGAAACTATAACGAACGGTATTTTCGAGACACTGAAATCTCTTGCACTCGATACCAGTACAGACCTTTATAACCTCGACAGACTTGCTGTTGATATGCCGGAACCGTTTACTGCCATACTCGAAAGATATAACGTAAACATCAGTGCATTCACAGAAAAAATAAGCGGTATCACAGGCTGCGGAGAAAATACAGTTCGTGCATTCGCAGAAGAAATAGCAAAGCCCACCTCGCAGATAATAGCAAATTGCATTTCGTTCATTCTCGTGTTCCTTGCGGCTTTTGTTGTACTTTCGCTTCTTACGTCGGTGCTTAATCTTATATTTAAGCTCCCCGTACTCAGTCAGGCGAATACAGTGCTTGGAATGGCTTTCGGTGCGGTTGAAGCTGTCCTCTTTGCGTTTGTGCTTGCGGTAGTTCTTTCTTCTCTCGTATCCTCTCTTGGCTCAATCGACCCCACACTTTTCGGAAAGGATGTAGTCGAGGATACAAGAATATGCCGATACCTCATTGCACATAATCCCATAGACGAGATAAGTTTGATAATAAATTGGTAATTTAAGGTAAAATAGTATGATAATGTGTTCAAGATGCCACAAAAGAGCGGCAGTAGTATTTCTGCATAATCCTCAGATGGGAGACAAACCTGAAGGATTTTGCGTAAAATGTGCAAGGGAACTTGGAATTAAGCCAGTTGACGACCTTCTTGCACAGTCGGGACTTGACGATGAAACGATAGAGCGACTCAACAGTGATGTTCAGGAGCTTATCGACAGCGGTGAGATAAATCCCGAAGAAAGTGGAAGCTCGGCACCACTGTTCAATTTCTCAAAGTTAATGGGAGATATGTCCAAAAAAGCCGATGACAAAAAGAAAGACGAAAAATCTGACAAAAAAGACGAAAAGTCCGATAAAAAGGGCGGAGAGGGAAAGGAATACAAGTACCTCAGTGGATATACCACAAACCTTACCGAAAAAGCAAGAGTAGGCAAGCTCGATCGTATCGTTGGACGTGACCGTGAGCTTGAAAGAGTTATCCAGATACTTTGCCGCCGTCAGAAGAACAACCCCTGCCTTATAGGTGAACCAGGTGTAGGTAAAACTGCGATTGCGGAAGCTCTTGCTGAAAAGATAGCTTCCGGAAATGTGCCGTACAGACTTAAAAATCACGATGTTTGCCTCCTTGACCTGACCGCACTTGTTGCCGGAACTCAGTTCAGAGGCCAGTTTGAATCACGTGTTCTCGGACTTTTGAATGACGTAAGACAAAAGGGCAATGTTATCCTTGTTATTGATGAGGTTCATAATATAGTAGGTGTAGGTGACGCTGAGGGAAGCATGAATGCCGCAAACATCCTTAAACCCGCACTGTCCAGAGGTGAAATTCAGGTAATAGGTGCGACAACTCTTACCGAGTATAGAAAATATATCGAAAAAGATACCGCACTTGAAAGACGTTTCCAGCCTGTAATGGTAAACGAACCGTCTGTCAGCGATACCGTAGATATCCTCAAGGGAATAAAGCAGTACTATGAGGATTATCACGGAGTTAAGATAGCGGATGCTCTGCTTGATTCAGCCGCTCGTCTTTCCGAGAGATATATTAACGACCGTTTCCTCCCCGACAAGGCGATAGACCTTATTGACGAGGCAGCATCGCATATTTCAGTACACACTCCCGAAATAAACGAACGTCATGAGCTTGCCGACAGACGTGTAGCGGTAGAACGTGACAGAAGTGAGCTTGAAACCCTCATAAACGGCGGTGAAGCTCCCCAGTCGAATGAAGAAGCCGAGGAAAGATACAAGAAACTCGCAGACCTCAAAGCAGAGGAGCTTAGAATAGAAAACAGACTCACTGAGCTTGACGAAATATGCGAAAGAGTTAAGATGAGCGAAAATGACCTTTGCGACGTCATAGAGATATGGACAGGTGTACCTGCTTCCGCTATTGCCGAAAGTGAATATGAAAAGCTAGAAAAACTCGACGAAAGACTCAAAAAGAGAATTATCGGTCAGAATGAAGCGGTAGAGG
>CAYTLG010000120.1:0-5705 GCA_964438725.1 uncultured Ruminococcus sp.
CAGTGCAGAGGAAATGACAAAAATCCTTGCACAGGAGGGACTGCCGGTTGAAGACCCGGTAAGAATGTATCTCAAGGAAATTGGTCAAATACCGCTTTTGGATATGGATACTGAAACTGAGCTTGCACGTAAGATGTATGAGGGTGATGAAGCGGCAAAGAATCGCCTTGTTGAATCTAACCTCAGACTCGTTGTAAGTATCGCCAAAAGATATATGGGCAAGGGAATGGTTCTTCTCGACCTCATTCAGGAAGGAAATCTTGGACTGATGAAAGCAGTCGAAAAATTCGACTATACAAAAGGCTACAAATTCTCGACATATGCAACATGGTGGATACGCCAGGCTATAAGTCGTGCTATCGCTGATCAGTCACGCACGATAAGAATACCTGTCCATATGGTTGAAACCATACATAAAGTTTCAAAAAGCCAAAGACAACTTCTTCAGGAATACGGCAGAGAGGCTACATCAGAGGAAATTGCAGCGGATATCGGCATGAATCCAGAAAAAGTCAGGGAGATAATGAAGATATCACAAGATCCTGTATCACTTGAAACACCTATTGGTGAAGCTGATGACAGCCATCTTAGTGACTTTATTCCCGACGATGATACACCGACACCTGTTGACGAAGCATCATATCATATTCTTCGTGAACAGCTTGGAGAGGTTCTCCATACTCTGACCCCTCGTGAAGAAATGGTTTTGAAGTTGCGTTTTGGACTTGTTGATGGTAGAACCAGAACTCTCGAAGAAGTCGGTCAGGAGTTCGATATAACACGTGAAAGAATACGTCAGATTGAGGCTAAGGCACTTCGTAAACTCAGACACCCGAGCCGTTCCAAAAGACTCAAGGACTATCTGGAATAATTAAAATTGGCTGTTATCAATATTTTTAATGACACCTTGTTGTGTCAACCAAACAAAAAAAACGGAATTTTCACCAAAATTCAAGTATTTTATTTGTCAGTAAGCAACAAGAATATCGAAGAAAAATTGATATAAAAAAGCTAAAAAAGCGTTTTGCAAAGAACAAATTCAATAAAAAGAGCTTGACATATCGCTCGTTTTCGTGTACAATAATGTAAGAATTAATATGGGCGTTATATAGGTCAGACCCAGAATCTTAGAGGAGGATTCCCAAATGAATAAAAAGCTTACCAGTCTCTTACTCGCAGCTCTTTTAACAGCCGGCAGTTTAGTCGGATGTTCATCAAGTGCTGAAGAAGAGGATGTAGCAGCAGCAGATACCGAAGAATCTGTTCGTGTATCAATGACCCTTACACTTGCACTTCCCACAAAAGCAGGCACAACACAGGAAGCCGCAGATAAAGTTGAAGCAGCAATAAACAAACTTACTCAGGCTAAGTACGATACAGCCATTGACCTCAGACTCATCCCCGAGAAAGAGTATCAGGCATATATCGACGATACTCTTTCTTCAATAGCTACAAAGATTCTTGAAGAAGAAGAGGCAGCTGAGTCGAGACGTAAGGAGATCAAGGCTCTTAAGGCTCAGGGTGTTGACGTGTCAGAGCTTGAGACTGAGGAAGAGGAATCTACCGAAACTGTTAATACAGAAGAAGAGACTATCGTAAATGAACTAGGTATCTCTATCAAGCAGTATCCTGAAGTTGGCGATACTCAGTTCGATATTTTCCTTGTACAGGGCTACGAAAATTATAGCAGCTACATCGAAAACGAATATATTCAGCAACTCGACGGAGAACTTTCAGGTAACTCAAAGATTCTCAAGACATACATCTACCCCACATTCCTTGAACTTGCTAACGACGGTGGTACATATGCTATTCCTAACAACCATCCCGTTGGTGAATATAAGTACCTCCTTGTAAATAAGGAACTCGTTGAACAGTATGACTACGATCCCGATGACCTCACTACATTCCTTAAGTGTACAGACTTCATCAAGGATATAGGTAACCAGAATCTTGATGGTGTAGTTCCGCTTCTTGGTAAAGTTGAACCTGCAAATATGGTTTACTGGGGTTCTGAGGAAGGTGAATGGTCACTCCTTGCTTCTCAGATTACAAACACAATGTCCTATAAGCTCAAGCTCGTTCCTAAGAGCATCTTCACTATTAATGTTTATACAAACACTATTAGTGCTATGAAAGAGCTTTCTGAACTCGGTTATATCGGTGACGGTACAATCAAGGACGGAGAAAAGTTCGCTGTTGGTGTAATTGCAGGTGATGGTTCTGTTGCCGAAAAGTACGAGGATGAGTACTACACATACATTTACTCCAAGCCGATGATGACAGAAGAAGATGCTTACGGTAATATGCTCGCAGTAAGCTCTTACTCCAAGAATCTTTCCAGATCTATGGAAGTCATCACATATATCAACACAAGCTCTGACATCAGAACTATTCTCCAGTATGGTGTTGAAGGCGAAAACTGGGAATATGAAAATTCCGACACAAAGGATACAATCAGAATTCTCAATAACGACTACCAGATGGATCTCGTTTCCACAGGTAACGTATATATGACATATCCCGCAGAAGGCGTTTCAATGGATTATTGGAAGTACGGTAAGCAGCAGAATATCGACTCCATTTCCAGCCCCTACATCAAGTTCAAGGATTACATCACAGATGCTAATAAGGACCTTGTAAAGCAGCTTGATGAGCTTTCTAAGGAATATAAGGAAAAGTTTGATGCTCTTACATACGCTGAATTCTCCGATGCACTTTCCGCATACAAGAAGGAAGTTAAGAATAACGAAGTATTCAAGGAGCTGACTGACCTCGAAAATGAAAATGCTATCGCTGCTATTTACAGCACATGGCACGACGATCTCTATCCTCCGGAAACCTAATTTAACTAATTAAAATTAAGAACCTGCATCTAAAAAGTGATGTAGGTTCTTTTTTTACTCCATTAACAAAAACACCGCTACATTTCGCAGATTACGTCGTGTAGTGGTGTTTTGCTAGTTATTATTCATTTATATTCATTACATTTCCCATAAATAATATAGCTCCATCTTCATTTGTTATCATGTAGAAGAATGGTTTGTCAAGATGAATTTCGCGAACTTCATGTATCAGTGCAGTGGTTGCGAACATTATTCCGGTAACTGCGGCGGCCTTTGTTCCATGTTCATTATTGATTATTTTTGCTTTTTGAAATATGCTGGATATTAAAATATCGTTCTCTCCATTAGCTTGCAGTCCGCCCAATTCAGCTGTTTCATCAAATGCACTGTTCAATCCAAGTGATTTTAGAATATCAGAAAGTTCTATGTAACTTTCATATTCAAATTTCGGTATCGTAACCACTACATTCTCAGTACCATCATCAGCAGCATCCATGATTTTCTTGACATCAAGGTTTTGTACAAATTCTCTTATGTCGCCATTTGGTAGTACAGCAGTGAAACGGTATCCATTCTTATATGCTTTCGTAAAGCCAACACCACCGTCAACATTAAAGTAACTGTGTTCGGTGGATTTCATGTATTTCACATCACTTTTCGAACCGTCGTAGTTAGTAAAAAATCCATCGGTTATATCGGTTTCTTCGTATTCATTTTCCCAAACGCCATCGAATAATACAGTGTTCATGAGCAGCATTTTTAAAGCAGGATCGAGATAGTCCAATGCCTGCGGTATCATTCCATCAGTATTTTCCTTAACCCAGTCATTAATCTCGCTCAGTGTGGATGGGTCAGAAAAATTACGATCGACCGCTAAAGCGGTAAAATACCTGTCAGCAATTGATGAAAATTCAGGATTGATTTCAATATATTCGTTATTACACCAAACAGAATTCGCACTTTTGAATGTAGACTCTTTGGTTTGAGAAAGAATTCCTGTAAGAGTGTAAAGACAATTGTTTAGCAGTTTAATATCGGTCTCTCCCACAACATCCTGAAATTCTTCTAAAGTTTTACCATCAGCTCCATTTGCACATAGAGATAGCACATACATTACAGAAAGGGGAGAGAATATTAAATTATCCGAATAACGCTCTGACACATTAACAAACAGCTTTTTAGAAAAATTTCCTAGTTTGTTTGTAAATGTTTCATCAAGCTCAACTTTTTCAGGTTCAGCGGCAGAAACCTTTAATATATTACTAAGTCCCATCGTATTTACCTCGTTTTTCTCACTAATACTTTCGTTTTTCGATGTTTCTTGCTCTGTCGTAGGT
This sequence comes from uncultured Ruminococcus sp., assembly GCA_964438725.1. Taxonomy (GTDB): domain Bacteria; phylum Bacillota; class Clostridia; order Oscillospirales; family CAG-272; genus UMGS1696. The sequence continues at coordinate 4,184 of CAYTLG010000120.1, forward strand.
TGCACAGTCGAACATGAACTCAAGAGCAACATAGCAAGAATAAGTGACACAATCTTCTTATTCATGATGTTTACCTCGTTTTTAGTTTTGCTAATTAGACGTGCAGCCTGAGAAAATTGTTCCAAAAAAACAGGACGTACCAAAAGTACATCCTGAAACAATGTTTAGCCAACGGCATTGACAACTACTGAAACTGCGGCAGAAACTGCAAATACATCGTAGTCATCTTTTTCTTCGGTTTTGTGAGCAAGCTGAGTCCACATTATGCCTTTTGAGTTACGGTTAGCATAGCATGAATCGGCATTCTTTCTGAGCCATTCGAGGTATTCGCTCTTTCCGCTCTCATTAGCATATCTTCTTATATAGCGAGCAAGTATTCCTTTGAATCCGGGAAGGTCGTTTCCGGGTTCTTCGTTATCCATTACACCGCCGTGATACATCTCATTCATAACATAATCAGCCGCCTTATCTGCGTAATCAAGATATGTTGTGTCACCGGTTTTAGCGTAGTACATCATACATGAGCCGATGAATGTGCCCTGGTTGTATGTAGAAGACCACTTGCTAACGCTTCCATCAAGATTAATACAGTCGTATACCTTTCCACAATCAGGTTCAAACATCATATTAACAGCCCAATCTATACAAACCTTTGCCTTCTCAACATAGGTTTCTTCGTTCGTAGCACGATACAGATACATAGCACCAACCGCAGCGGGACAGTTAACGCAAGTATTTTTACACTGACGTTCGATACGCCAGAATAAGCCTCCTCCGAGTTCATCGCTCAAAGCACGTTCGTATGTGTTGTTGAAGTTAAAAATAGCTGTGTTAAGATATTTCTTTTCGCCGGTGTATATGTAGGCTCTTGTGAGTGCTATAACAAGCCACATAATATCATCGTTAAACGGATTGAAACTCCAATCAGCGGTGTATTTTTTCAGAATAAAATCATACATTTCAGAAAAATCTGTGAAAACGCTTTTGTCTCCGGATACCTCATAGTAGTCTTCGATAATCTCAAATATTTCTGCAAAGTCCCAGAAATCAGCTCCGATGTACTCGCCGTTTTTGTAGTAAATTGCTTTGTGTGCATCAATAGCTTCTTTTGCACGTATAACAAGTTTGTTGTCGGTCATTATTCATACCTCCTTTTTTAAGCAATTATACCATTATAAATAAAATATGTCAATCATGTGAAACGAAAAAATAATCGGCATAATCAAATTATTGCGGTAGTATACTTGAACAGCAAGTGTAATGTTAATATGGTTGGAGGAATTATGACAGATACAAAAATATATCGTGATATTGCCGAAAGGACGCATGGCAACGTATATATAGGCGTTGTTGGACCTGTTAGGAGCGGAAAAAGCACATTTATAAAAAAGTTCATGGACAGTCTTGTATTGCCATGTATCTCATCAGAGACTGATAAGGAAAGGGCAAGGGATGAGTTACCGCAAAGTGCCGGTGGCAGAACAGTTATGACAACAGAGCCAAAATTTATTCCGGATGATGG
>CAYTLG010000121.1:0-5629 GCA_964438725.1 uncultured Ruminococcus sp.
GACCCTCAGCCTTGTACTGCTTTACTACCATAAGAGTAGCGGCAGGTGCGGTTGCGGTTGCGATAGCTCCAAGTGTGATTACACATGAGAGCGGGAGCTTTTCGGGGAGACAGAGGTGAACTACATAAAGTGCAAGGTCAACCGCTATTGTAGCTACGATAGCTTGGAAGATAGCAATAACTACTGCCTGCTTACCTGTCTTTTTAAGCTCACTGATACGGAATTCGTTACCCATTGCGACTGCGATAAAGCCGAGAGCAACTTCACTTATAATAGAATAGGAAGAAACATCTTCTGATGAGATAAATCCAATGCCGGGAATACCGAGTTTTCCGAGACAGTACGGACCGATGAGGATACCTGCAACAAGATAAGCTGTAACTGCGGGGAGGTTCCAGACCTTTGTAAGTCTTGAAAGCATAAGACCCGCAAGGAGAGCTATTGAAAGTGCAAGGAGGGTTTGCATAAAAAAGACCTCGATTCTGATATTGTAATATTTTGATTACCGAAACAATATTATACTACTGATATGTGTTAAATTCAATGGGCATAATGGCGAAAAAGAGAGCTTATAATCCATGTGTTGTGGCTCAGTTATCGGTTTTTTATCGTTTTTTCTTAAATCTCGACCTCTAAGATTAATTTTCACAGTAAACCGTTGCTTAACTGCGACGAATGTGTTATAATAATGTAGATAATTTATAAAAAATCTGTTGCACAGCAAATATAACCAGGAGTTTAACAGTTTCATGAAAGAAAAAGAGTTTCGCCGTGTAAAAAGTATATCTCCTATGTCTGCGGTAATTCCGTTTGTTATGGTGAATCGTACAGGCTCACAGAACTTTATCAGCGACTATGTGGATATCGAAAAGGTCGAAAAATATATAAAAGAAAAACAGGCGGCAGGTATGCAGAACATCAGTATGATGCACGTCATGATAGCTGCATACATAAGACTCGTATCTCAGCGTCCCGCACTTAACCGCTTTATAAGAGGTCAGAGAGTATGGACAAGAAAGAACGTAGAGGTTTCCCTCACTATAAAAAAGGAAATGTCTCTCGATTCACCCGATACAGTCGTAAAAATCACACTTCCTCCGACAGCTACTCTCGAGGAGGTGTACAACGCACTGAATGATAAAATAGTTTCGTATCGTGATAATCCGGGCGGAGATTTCGACGATACAGCAAAGGCATTCACATACCTCCCCGGACTTATATTTAAGTTTGCGGTTGCTTCACTCAGATTCCTTGACTATTTCGGACTTATGCCAAAGGCTATCTCACGTGTAAGCCCGTTCCATTGCTCGTATTTTATCACTTCAATGGGTTCTCTCGGTATTCCTCCGATATATCATCACCTCTACGACTTCGGCTCATGCCCCGTTTTCTTCTCTTTCGGTGCAAAAAGACGTGAATATGAGCTTGACAGTTCGGGTGTCGTAAAACGCAGACAGTACATGGACTTTACTTTCGTGCTTGATGAAAGAATTTGCGACGGTTACTACTACGCTTCATCTCTCAGACTTCTCAAGAATATTCTGAAAAATCCGCAGCAGCTTGATGAAGTTCCCACAGTTATCCCTGACGTACCGTAAATTAAAATAAGGAAATAGAATATTATGCCTCACATTCCATCCTCTCCTACAACGGAGATAAGCATACTTACATTTGCGGATGCGATGAGGAGTGAAAATTCGGGCTACGACCATGATAAATGGATTTACGTACCCGATTTTTATTCTGAATATCGTTATATCCTCGGAACACGTGGAAAAAATCCACTTATAGCTATCGGAATTAATCCCTCGACCGCAGAACCCAATAATCTCGACAATACGCTGAAATCCGTGGAAAGAATAGCTCTCGGTAACGGATTTGACAGCTTTATAATGTTTAACGTCTACGCACAGAGAGCGACCGACCCCGATATGATGGAGCGTGAAATGAATCCTGCTCTCCATGAAGAAAATATGCGTGCCTTTGAGTACGTTCTTTCCATGTCATCATCTCCGTCCGTGTGGGCTGCGTGGGGTACTATAATAATGAAGAGAAAATATCTCACGGACTGCGTAAGCGATATGATATCACTCGGTGAAAACTACGGTGCAAAGTGGTTCACAGCCGGTGCAAAATCAAAAAACGGAGGTCATCCTCATCATCCGCTTTATCTCAGAAAGGATTCACTGCTTGAACCGTTTGATGTTCGGGATTACATAGATAATATCAAATAGTTACGGTTTGTTAATGAAATTACCTATTGCATTTTTCTTTGTACTGTGGTACAATCAATATATTGACTTGTCAACATTTTTGGAGGGGAGTATGAGCGAAAACGGAAATGAATACGAAAAGCCAAAGGATCTGCGTTCGCTTATGCGATATTTCAGATTTTCGTCCGCAACGGATTCGGTAGCAAAGAGCGTTCAGAAATACAAGAACGAAAAGCTGTCGAAATTTGGTCTGCGGAGTATGCACCTGACGTTTTTATGCTGTCTTTATAAAGCGGAGGACGGTCTTACACTCGGTGAGCTTTCTAAGGAATGCGGAGTGGATAAGGCGTTCATATCACGTGTCACAAGAGAACTCGAAAAGCTCGGTTATATTGACTATTCATCGACACATCCGCTTGAGCTTAGGTACAAAAAAAGGCTCGTTCTGACTGATAATGGTAAAAATATCATGTCAACGGTAGATAAGCTGCTCGATGAAGCAGTTAAAAAGATAACGGACGGCATTCCGGAAGAACAAATAGACATATTCTATTCCGTGCTGTCGAAATTTGACGGCAGACTCAGTGAGATGTGTGCTGCTGAAGAAGCGTCCGTGATGAGATAACGATATATTTTAAGGAGGATATGCTGTGCATTTCGGTATGACAGATGCATGGCTTCACTTGCATGAAGAAACAGTACAAGGTTCCGAATCATAAGAAAACGGAGCATATATATACAACGGTAGAGGATATCGGAGATTTTCTTGATGCCCTCACAGTCCACAATGACAGAACCATGTTCGTGTGGAAGCAGGATGACGTTGTAAACGAGATGAAATACTCTGAGTTTGTCTCACTTACAACAGCATTTGCACTCGGTCTTATCGAAAAGGTCGGAGAGGGAAAGGGCAAACGTATTGCTATAATTGGCGAGACTTCACCATATTGGGTCGCAGCTTACCTTGCAGCTATCGCTTCCGGAAATGTTGCCGTTCCTATGGATAAAGAGCTTGACCCTGCTGAAATGGCAAAGTTCTTTGAAGTGGCTGAAGTAAGTGCTATCGTATATTCAAAGTCATTCGCAAAGGTTATTCCCGAAATAACGGTGGATTCCGAAAATGTAAAGCTCCTTGTACCCATGCAAGGTTCAGGCTATGAATCGGAAGAACGTATAGTTTCATATGACAGCATCGTTGCGGCAGGAAAGAGCAGTGAAAAGACACTCGTTCCTGATTCTGATACGGAAAGATGTGCGGAAATACTCTTTACTTCGGGTACAACCGGCTCATCCAAAATGGTAATGCTTTGCCAGAGAAACATTTTCTCCGTAGTTACCAGTGCGTGTGCAACTGTTGACTTCAACGCAGAGGACGTTCTTGTTTCATGTCTCCCGCTTCATCATACATATGAGCTTGCCTGCACACTTGCTGCCTGTGACTTCGGTGCAAAAATTTGCATAAATGACTCACTTCGCCATGTACTCAAGAATTTTAAGGAGTACAAGCCGACAGGACTTATTCTTGTTCCCATGTTCGTTTCTACGATGTATAAAAAGATACTCGCTGAAGCAAAACGTTCCGGTAAGGATAAGATAATCCTTCCTGCCGCAAGAATCACCCGCTACCTCAAGCTCGTCGGAATTGATATGAGTGACAAACTCTTCGCCGATGTAAGGGAAGCGTTCGGTGGTCGTCTCGAAAAAATAATCTGTGGTGGTGCTGAGCTTCCCTGTGATATGATTGCGGTGTTTGAAGCGTTCGGTATCTCCATTTACGAGGGATACGGTATCACAGAATGCTCTCCGCTGGTTGCGGTAACTCCGTATTATAAACGTAAAGTTGGCTCTGTTGGACCTCATGTACCGTGCTGTGATGTAAGGATTGCCGGAAATGAAGTAGGTGAGAGTGGATTTGTTACCGGTGAGATTCAGGTTCAGGGCGATAACGTAATGCTCGGCTATATGGATCCCGCTGCAAATGAAGAAGCGTTTACCTCTGACGGATGGTTCAGAACCGGAGATATCGGTTACATGGACGATGACGGATATATCTATATCACCGGACGAATGAAGTCGGTAATCGTGCTTGATAACGGTAAAAATGTATTCCCTGAGGAAATTGAAGAATATCTTTCCAGAATAGACCAAATCGCTGAATCCGTAGTTATCGGCAGACAGGACGGTGAATCCGTAAGACTTACTGCACTTATCTTCCCGAACTACGCTAGGTATTCCGATATGAGCGAAAACGACCTTCGTGCGGAGATTCAGAAGCAGATAACAAATCTCAACAAACGCCTGCCTTCGTTCAAACAGATACATAAGCTCGAATTCCGTAAGACCGAGTTTGAAAAAACTACTTCAAAGAAAATCAAGCGTCATCTGCTCAAGTAATGCCGAAAAACGACTGATTTATCAAAATATCTTTGAAAGACCCATGAGCAATTTAGTTCAGGGGTCTTTTTTTGTCAAAATACAACAAAAGCATGTGAACGAATGGTGAGTTTTTTATTGTATCGGTTCATTGAAATTTTTGTAAAAAATCTGTATAATCTAAATAGATTTTTATTTTGTCCGCTTTTGATTAAAATAAAAATATTTTTTTGTTACGGAGAAATATTATGAAGCTTCTTGAAGATCGCATACTTAAAGACGGCAAGGTCGGTGTGGGTAACGTACTTAAAGTAGATTGTTTCCTTAATCATCAGATTGACGTACCGTTTATATCCGAACTTGGACGTGAATTTTATGAGATGTACAAGGATGCGGGCATAACTAAGATACTTACAATCGAAGCATCGGGTATCGGTATAGCCTGTCTCACTGCGGCTTATTTCGGAGTACCCGTTGTTTTTGCGAAGAAAACTCCCACAAACAATATTTCAGGTGATGTATATACCTCTGAAGTATATAGCTATACACATGAATGCACATACAATATCCGTCTCTCCAAGGAATTCCTTACATCCGACGACAAGGTGCTTATCATTGACGATTTTCTCGCAAAGGGAAGTGCATTACTTGCATTGCTCAAGCTCGTAAATGATGCAGGTGCTGAGGTATGCGGTGCCGGTATCGTTATCGAAAAGGCATATCAGCCCGGTGGAGATATCGTTCGCGGAATGGGTGTAAGAGTGGAATCTCTCGCACGTATTGCCTCTATGGAAGACGGTCAGATAAAGTTCTGCGACTGACTCTGTAATAATTGACTCCACGTGTCGCAGTAATTGCGGTGCTTTGGATATATAAAACAAACATCATCAGGAGGAACAGAAAATGTTCAAAAGAATTGCCGCTCTTGTAATGGCTATGATCCTTACATTCACAGTAGCGGCTGTATTCACATCATGCAGCGGAGATGCTTCCGAACTCAAGATAGGTGTTATCCTTGTCGGAGATGAGACAGAGGGTTACAC
>CAYTLG010000122.1:0-5527 GCA_964438725.1 uncultured Ruminococcus sp.
GGTTCATACCCCATGGCATTCTGATCCTGTTCCATTTGAAACTGCTGCTGAATATGGCACACGCAAAGTTATATCAGAGCATTCAACAATAGGAGTATTAGTTACCAGTGACGGAACAATAGGCGATTTTCCACGTGATAATTATGTGGGAGCTGAGGAAAGAGTTGCCGCAGAACTCACACAGTTAAACAAGCCGTTTGCCATTATTTTAAATACAACAACACCTGATTCAGATAATTCCGTTGCTCTGGCAATGAAACTCGAAGAAAAATATAATGCTCCCGTAGCTCTTGTAAACTGTATGGAGATTGATTCGGACGATATATGGAATATACTTGCAATGGTACTGGAGGAATTTCCTGCCAAAGAAGCAGATATTGTACTTCCGGGATGGACTTCCGTTTTATCAGAGAATCATAAACTGAAAAAAGCGATACGTGATGCAGTTAAAGATGCAGCCGAAAGTATGGCAAAGTTAAAAGACATAAATGGAATATTCTCTGCAAAGCTCGCAAGTGGACTTGAAAAGGCAGTTGGAATGTGTGGTGATTATTCCGAGAATACAAAGATGAATATTGTTGGGAAAGATGCAGGATGCGGAAGTGCTGTTGTTGAAGTCAATCTACCGGAAGAATTATATTTTGATGTAATATCTGAAATAACTGGTATTTCAATGAAAAATCAAACTGAGCTTCTAGGTGCAATCGCAACTCTTTCAAAAGCAAAACATGAACTTGATAAATATAAAATAGCGATAGATGATGCTAATGAGCATGGCTATGGAATAGTGATACCTGATAACGAAAGTTTGACTCTTGAAGAACCGGAGATACTTCGACAATCGGGTGGATACGGAGTTCGCATAAAAGCAAGTGCTTCTTCAATCCATATGATAAAAACAACGATAGAGACCGAGATAAATCCAATTGTAGGAACTGAGCAACAATCTGAAGAAATGGTAGCATTTCTGAAAAAAGGAATGGAAGAAGAACCCGACGCTGTATGGAATTCAAATATGTTTGGTCGCTCAATGTATGAACTTGTGAACGATGGGTTACGAACAAAACTTGCTAATATGCCCGATGATGCAAGAGTAAAGTTTGGCGAAACCTTATCTAAAATTATCAACGAGGGCAGTCAGGGGCTAATCTGTATTATACTTTAACAAAAAACGCAGTTACATTTTCCTTTATCCGGAATTTGTTACTGCGTTTTATTATTTTTAATCATTTGTTAATTGAATTAGTTAAAGCTGTGTAGTAGAATATAATATAGATAAAAGTTAGAGGTGCTTATGAAAAAACTAAAAAAACTGGTATTCAGTAGAGTGTTTGTTGTAGGTACACTTATTGCATTACAGTTACTCATGCTGCTTGTTATGGTGCTTGAGTTTTCAAAATACTTTGTAGTGTACTATGCAGTCATGTTTATTCTTGAGTTTGCATTCGTTTTAAAAATAATTTACACAAACCAAAACATGGCGTATAAACTTGCCTGGGTAGTTGTCATACTGGTATTCCCCGCATTTGGAGCAGCGTTGTATCTTATATTTAGTGGAAACCGTCTTTCAAAACGCTCTGTAAAAAAGATGGAGTTTATCAGTGATGTAACAGAAGCGGCAATACCACGCCACAATGAAGTAATGCAGTCATTACACGATGATAATAAAGCTGCAGAAAAACAGGCGAATTACATTAGAAATGTATCAAAATATCCACCGTTTAAAAACAGTTATTTAAGGTACTTCAGAACAGGTGAAGAATTATTTCCCGTAATGCTCGAAGAACTCGAAAAAGCAGAGAAGTATATATTTCTTGAATACTTCATTATAAGCGAAGGCGAGATGTGGAACAAAATCCATGAAATTTTGAAAAGAAAAGTTGCCTGTGGAGTTGATGTGCGAATTGTCTATGATGACATAGGATGCATCATGACATTAAAGCGTGATTTTGCAAAACAACTCAAAGCAGAAGGAATAAAATGCCGTGCATTCCATAAATTTATCCCTGTACTTTCCTCACACCAGAATAACCGTGACCACAGAAAAATATGCGTTATTGATGGTAAAACTGCGTTCACCGGTGGTATAAATATTGCCGATGAATACATCAACACAGTCGAAAAATATGGATACTGGAAAGATAATGCAGTAATGACAAAAGGTGAAGCTGCATGGAGTTTTACAGTAATGTTTTTATCTGTATGGGAATATATTTGTCATATTCCGCTCAAGAAATCGGGAAATTATGAGCCATACCGTCCTGAGTTTGAATCTTCCGAAGAGTATGATGGATATATTCAGCCATACTCAGACGACCCGCTCGACTTTGAACCTGTCGGAGAAAACGTATATCTGGGTATGATATCTGCTGCACATGATTATGTATGGATAACAACTCCGTACCTTATAATAGATGAGCAGATGGAACAGGCACTTATCACAGCTGTTAAAAGTGGTGTGGATGTAAGAATAGTTACACCCGGAATCCCCGACAAGAAACTTGTAAATGAAACAACAAAATCATATTATCCCAACTTGATAAGAAACGGCGTAAAGATATATGAATATGAACCGGGCTTCATACACGGGAAAACATTTCTTTGTGACGATATGTATGCGACTGTTGGCAGCATAAACCTTGATTATCGTAGTCTGTATCTACACTTTGAATGTGGTGTGTGGATGTATAAGACAAACTGTATAAGCGATATAAAGAATGATTTCAACGAAATTTTTGCATCCAGTCGCCTTGCAAAAGAAGAGAAGTGCAGCTTTATACGTCAGCTGTTCCGAGGGGTAATGGAACTTCTTGCACCTCTTCTTTAATCAGTTCTCGTCAAGATAACTGCTTTCGCTCTGCTGACCCTTAAATCCCATTTGACGAAGAACCTCGTATACTCCTATAGCGGCAGAATTTGATAAATTAAGGCTTCGGAGATTTTCGCGCATAGGTATTCTTACACACCGTTCAATATTATCTCGAAGCAATTCTTCTGGTAAACCTTTGGTTTCCTTGCCGTAAAAGAGAAAGACGGGAGTTTTGTATTCGACATCAGTATAACACTTTGGTGCCTTTGTTGAAAAAAGATAAAAATTGCAATCGGGATTTTTTGAGAAAAAGTCATCGAGATTTTCATAGTAGGTAATATCAAGCAGATGCCAGTAATCCAGTCCGGCACGTTTCAATTTTCTGTCATCAATTTCAAATCCCATAGGTTTGATTATATGAAGTGCAGCTCCTGTTGCAGCACAGGTTCGTGCTATGTTTCCTGTATTTTGTGGAATCTCAGGCTCGTGAAGGACTATATTAATATCTTTCATAATTTTACTCCTTAAAAATTGTAAATACAGAGATATTATATATCATTCATGTGATATTTGCAAGACACGCTAAATTAAAGTTGAAAAAAGTGTCGAAATATTCAATACTTTTAAATAAATTTACATTTAAAGCCTTAAACTTTTTGATAATTGCGATATAATATTAAAGTGACAGTATTTTCGCAATTGCAAATCATTAACGGAGGACAGCGGGATAACTTCCGCTTCAGATAAAATGGGAATCATATCTCAGGTTTTCGGAACTTACAGTGAAAGACAGATAAAGAAAATAATGCCTATCGTGAAGCATATTAATTCGCTTTCTGATAAGTATAAAAATATGTCGGACAGCGATATGCGTTCGCAGACAGATATATTCAAACAGAGACTTGCGGCAGGTGAAACGCTTGACGATATTCTTCCTGAAGCATATGCCTGCATGAGAGAGGCATCGGATAGAATACTCGGAAAACGTCCTTTTGATGTTCAGCTTATGGGCGGTATCCTGCTTCATCAGGGTAGAATTACAGAAATGAAAACCGGTGAGGGTAAAACTATGGTTGCAACTCTCCCGTCATATCTTAATGCACTTACAGGTAAAGGTGTTCACGTAATCACAGTAAACGACTATCTTGCAAGACTCGGCTGTGAAGAAATGGGTAGAATCCATGAATACCTCGGACTCAGCACTGGTCTTGTTCTTCACGGTCAGAAGAGGCCTGAAAAACAGAAAGCATATAACTGTGATATCACATACGGAACAAATAACGAATTCGGTTTCGACTATCTTCGTGACAACATGGTAACATACAGAGAAAACCGTGTTCAGAGAGGTCATAATTTCGCTATCGTTGACGAAGTTGACTCCATCCTTATCGATGAAGCAAGAACACCTCTTATCATTTCCGGTGAAGGTTCGGATGTTGACATGCTGTATGATATGGCAGACCGCTTTGTTAGAACTCTTACAAAGGAAGTTATCAAGGAACTTGATGCCAAGGAAGACCATGATGACTCTAAGGCTGACTATATTGTTGACGAAAAGGCAAGATCAGCTACTCTTACAGCCTCAGGTATCGCAAAGGCAGAAAAGTACTTTGGAATCAAGAACTACTCTGATGCAGAAAATGCTGATATAACTCATCATGTATATCAGGCTATTAAGGCTCACGGAACAATGCACCGTGACACTGACTATGTTGTAAAGGACAACGAAGTACTTATAGTTGATACGTTTACAGGGCGTATTATGCCCGGACGTCGTTTCTCAGATGGTCTCCATCAGGCTCTTGAAGCAAAGGAACACGTAAAAATTCAGAAAGAAAACAGAACTATTGCTTCGATTACATTCCAGAATTACTTCAGAATGTATACAAAGCTCTCCGGTATGACCGGTACCGCTCTTTCCGAAGAAAATGAATTCAGAGAAATTTATAATCTTGACGTTGTTGAAGTACCGACAAACCGTCCGATGATAAGAAAAGACCATCCCGATGTTGTTTATCGTACAAAAAGCGGTAAGGACAACGCAATTATTGAACAGATAAAGAAATGCCACGCAAAGGGTCAGCCCGTTCTTGTTGGTACTGTATCCGTTGAAAAATCTGAAAACCTTTCAAAGAAGCTCAAGGGTGCAGGTATTCCTCATACAGTCCTTAATGCTAAATATCATGAAATGGAAGCTGATATCGTTGCTCAGGCAGGTAAACTCGGTTCTGTTACTATATCCACAAACATGGCAGGACGTGGTACAGATATTATGCTCGGTGGTAACGCTGAATACCTCGCTAAGTCCGAGATGCGTAAAGAAGGCTATGAAGAAGGCATGATAGCTCTTGCTACCGGTTCTTCACAGAACGTAAGTGAGGAAGTATTTGCAGCAAGAGATCATTATCGTGAACTCTATAAAAAGTATCAGGAAGTTATAAAGCCTGAAGCTGAAAAGGTAAGAGCTGCCGGTGGTCTGTTCGTTATCGGTACAGAACGTCATGAATCCAGACGTATTGATAACCAGCTCAGAGGTCGTGCCGGTCGTCAAGGTGACCCCGGTGAATCAAGATTCTATCTCTCGTTTGAAGATGATCTCATGCGTCTCTTTGGCTCTGACAGAATCTCTTCTGTTGTAGAACGTCTTGGGCTTGATGAGGATACACCTATTGATGCAAAGATTCTTTCAGGTTCTATCGAATCTGCACAGAAGAAACT
>CAYTLG010000123.1:0-5508 GCA_964438725.1 uncultured Ruminococcus sp.
CTGAGCTATACCCCTGTGCAACGATGATATTATACCATAGCTGTCCGTGTTTGTCAATACCTTTTTCGAAAAAAATCATTTTTTGTATCTTTATGCGAGAGCTTTTCTAAGTAGTGTGAATATCTTCTTTTCCTCTCTCGATATTTTAACTTGAGTAAGCCCTAATGCATCGGCAGTCTGTTGTTGAGAATAGTCATTGTAATACCTCAACATTATTATCTGTCTCCAAAGAACAGGAAGTGTGTTTATCGTTTCTGTAAGTGCAACACGTTCTATCATTTTTCCAAGTGTATCTTCATTTGCAGGTATTACATCCTCAAGTGCAAAATCATCGTCTCCAATAGATTCGGATAAAGAACGCACAGCACTTGTCGAATCAATGGCATCAGCTGCTTCCTCAACAGATATTCCCAGTTTTTCTGCCAGTTCACTTAATCTCGGCTCATGTCCGTTCTCAGATATATACGCCTCTCTCTCACGCATGAGTGCCGCACCTGTACGCTTTTTTATTCTGCTGACCTTTACCGTCCCGTCATCTCTAAGAAAACGTCTGATTTCACCGATTATCAGCGGAACTGCATATGTGGAGAATGCGTTTCCTCTCGAAATATCGAAACTACGTATTGCTTTTATCAGTCCGATTGAGCCTATCTGAACGAGATCTTCAAAATCACATCCACGCCCTTTGAATCTGTGAGCTATTCCGTTGACAAGCCCGAAGTTGAGTTCAATTATCTTTTCTTCAACTGATTTATCACCATCAGCGTATTTTTGCAAAAGCTGCGGTGTGTCATTATAGGTTTCTCTTACATTTTCATTCTGCGTCATAATTTTTCATCCATATATCACGGATATTCTCCTTTCCAAACAACCATAGCCGCAGAGAAATATATTTACTGTGCTATGTATCTCAAAGGAGCTTTATCGGAAGAGCTGACAGTTTTTTTGTAACTGTAACTTTCGTTCCCTTGTTTGGTGCAGATATCACTTTCAAAGAATCCATAAAATTTTCAATTATTGTAAATCCCATTCCGCTTCTCTCACTTTCACGGTCAGTAGTATACATTGGTCGTTTCGCAAGTTCTATATCCTCTATTCCGCATCCTTTATCACGTATTTCAGCGATAAACTCTCGTTCAGACGTCATTTTCATTATAAGCGTTATTTCACCGATACTTCCCCTATATCCATGAACTATTGCATTGGTTACTGCTTCCGATATCGCACATTTTATATCAGACAACTCGTCATATGTCGGATTCATCTGTGACACAAATGCTGCCGCAACACTTCTTGAATACGCTTCATTTTGCGACAGTGACGGAAACATTATCTTCGTTTGATTTGTTATCGTTTTTGCCATGTTCTACACCTCAATACGCTGTTTTTCGCTGTGAGAATGATTCAATTTTTATAAGCCTTTCCGTACCTGCGAGGTCAAGTATTCTCTTTATCTGTGGTGTTGGATTTGCTACCTTGAAGTCTATACCCATTTCAACCGCTTTTGTATATCTCCCAAGTATCAGTCCAAGTCCTGAACTGTCCATAAAACTAACCCTTGAAAGGTCTATTATAAGCTCATTAGGGCGTTGTATGAATACCTTAGTATCTATTCGACTTCGTATCTCACGTGCGTTGTGGTGGTCTATATCCCCGTCAAGAAATATTGTAAGTGACTTTCCGGATGTTATACTTTTAATAATATTTTCACTATCCGTCATATTATTTTTCCTCCGTTTCTGTTTACTCAATTATAAACCTTTAATCATGAGGATTTTGTCATAATATAGACAGTACAAAAAATAATTACAAAGAAAAAGCAACGATACGATTTTATTTATCATATCGCTGCTTTTCAGATACTTAATAGTTCTCTGATTTAATTTCAAAAAATGCTTTTGGCTTACCGCATACATGGCACATTTCAGGTGCTTTTGTTCCAACCACAACATGACCACAATATCGACATAGCCATATTTTTACTTCGCTCCTTGAGAACACCTCTCTGTTTTTCATGTTTTCAATAAGTCTACGGTATCGTTCTTCATGCTCTTTCTCAACATCAGCAACGAGCTTGAATTTCTTTGCCAAAGCTGTGAAGCCTTCCTCTTCTGCTACCTTTGCAAAGCCTGCATACATATCCGTCCACTCATAATTTTCGCCTGCTGCCGCCGATTCAAGATTTGCAAGCGTTTCACTTATACCTCCAAGTTCCCGAAACCACAATTCAGCATGACGGAGTTCATTATTGGCTGTCTCCTCGAATATCTCGGCAAGCTGTTCGTATCCATCACGTCTCGCAGTCTCGGCAAAATACGTGTACTTGCTTCTAGCCTGTGTTTCGCCTGCAAAAGCCGCTTCTAGATTTTTCTCTGTTTGTGTACCGGCATATTTTGTTTTAGAATCTGATTCTTCTACAAGTTCGATGTTTTCATTTCTTGCACCGCACCTTGGACATACTGGATCCACACCATCTGCAACCTCAAAAACATCTCCACACACCAAACATTTCATTTTTCTCATACAAAAAATCCGCCTTTCAATGATACTGCATAGCTTAGTATACCTACTAAACGATGTAATATTCATATCAGGCGGATATTTTATATTGTTATCTTCTTACCCAAACGGTCATTTCACGTGTGTCTTCTCTGTTATCCCAGAATGCATACGGAAGTGCCTTTACTTCTACGGGTGTTTCATCTGTTGAGTTGATTGCTCGATAAAGAGGTGCATCGTCCTGCCATGTATTTCTCTTCATAGCAGTACCCTTGATATATACTGCACCCTCGAACAGGCTGTTATCGTTATATGTCGAGAATGAGCTGAAATCACTGATTCTGAGGCTATCAAGAACATCACCGTTATCAGCAGATTCAAGGCAGTATACAACAGGTCCACGCATAATAGCTACCTTGCCATTATCTTCTCTGAGAAGAGGATTGGATTCAACAAACTCGATAGGCATAGGAAGTGAAATTTCAACCTTGTCTCCGTCATTCCAACTTCCGTTAATATATGCGTAGCCTTTCTTTACTTCGGGGTGAATCTCAAAACCGTTCTTCTTGATTCTGAAATCTCTTGCCCAACCGGGGATTCTTAATGCAAATGTATAATCACCGTGGCTGAGTTCAAATGCAATATTTCCATCCCAAGGATAGTTGCCGGTCTGTGTGAGCTTTATCTTCTGATTGCCGACTTCAACTTCAGCTTCACCTGCAATGTAGAGGTGAGCATAAAGCGTTGTGTCATTTGATGAATAGATATAGCTACCGAGAGAAGTTATCATTCTTGCAAGATTAGGAGGACAGCAAGCACATCCGAACCAACCCGGACGCTTGCTCTGGATATGTCCACACACACCTGCACGCTTTGTTTCTTCTTCCCACATTGAGAGGGGGTTTGTATAGAAGAAGTGGTGTCCGTCAAGAGCCATGCCGCTAATTGTTCCGTTATAGATGAGTCTTTCGAGAACATCGGAATACTTGCTGTCCGCATCCATTCTGAGCATCTGCTTTGCCATGAATACAAACGAAATAGCTGCACAAGTTTCTGTATATGCGGTATCATTAGGTAAATGGTAGTTAAATGAGAATGCTTCGCCGTATACCTGAGAACCTACACCACCTGTAATATACATCTGCTTACGTACTGTGGAATCCCAAAGAGTTTCAACTGCTTTCTTGAGGCTTTCATCACCTGTTTCAGCTGCAAGGTCTGCAACACCGGTATAGAGGTAACCTGCTCTTACAGAATGTCCGATAGGCTCTGTCTGTTCACGAATAGGCTTATGTGCCTGAGCATATGGGAGGTCTATGTGACGCTGGTCTCCGCCGCCCCAGAAGCTCTTATAATCTCTTGCTTTAAGCTCTTCATAGAAGAAGTTCGGTGACTGTCCTCTTTCGTTTATCATGTACTCGCAGAGCTTGAGGTATCTTTCGTTATTTGTGGCACGATACAGCTTCATAAGAGCAAGCTCAATTTCGGGATGTCCCGCATAACCGTGGAGCTTGCCCTCTTCCGGGCCTATCTTAGAGTCGATAAGGTCTATACACTTGCACATTACACGAAGTAGCTTGTCCTTACCCGTTGCTTCATAATATGCAACTGCCGCTTCGGTCATATGACCTGCACAGTAAAGTTCATGACAGTCACAGAGATTTGTAAACTTCTGGTCGGGTGCTCTGAGCTGGAAGTAAGTATCAAGATATCCGTCTTCGTCCTGTGCCTTTTCAATAATATCAATAAGACCGTCTGCTGTTTTTTCAAGTTCAGGGTCAGGTGATACTGTAAGGCTGTACGCAACGGCTTCTATCCATTTAGCACAGTCGCTGTCCTGGAAAACATAGCCCTTAAAATCTCCCTTTTCCATTCCTGCTGCAATTTTCAGATTCATTACAGCGTGGCTAGGTTCTGTATCCGGTACTTCGTCATTGATTGCTCTCCACTGATACGGAATAATCTCGTTGATAGCAATATCTGTGTA
Organism: uncultured Ruminococcus sp.; assembly: GCA_964438725.1. Taxonomy (GTDB): domain Bacteria; phylum Bacillota; class Clostridia; order Oscillospirales; family CAG-272; genus UMGS1696. Next base: position 4,487 of record CAYTLG010000123.1, read on the forward strand.
ACGTCCCCAGAATTTATCATTGATTTTTACGTTTTTCAGCGGTGCAAAGGTGCTTTCGATAAGTTTCATGTCTTTCCTCCGAAAATTTATTATGGTACTGTTATTATAACAAATGATTATTATTTTAGCAATAGGGTTACGCAATTTAATCATGTTTACCAAAATCATTTTTAATTCAGACTTGAAAACTCACAAATCATATGATATAATTCAAAAAAACGCATGGGAGAACACTTGTGAAGATTATAAAGCTAATCGTTAATATCGTCAGACTGATAATGACTCTTGTCATAACATTAGTACTGCTGCATTTATTCATAATATCACAGACAAAGATTGTTTTTGTTCCGTTTGTTATATGCTCTCTCGCAATGACAGGGCTATCCATCGCACATATGATTGAAAGCCGCAGTCTTGCCGTGATATTCTCAAAAATATTTCACAGCGGGTTTCTTATATTCTGGTTCGGATTTCTTATATATGCTATGACTATATGTATCTCAACCGGAAATTATCTTATGATACTTTACTCTATCCCGTTTTGGGCAATCGGAATGATGCTCGTCTTGAAATTAATCAAAATGAAATAAAAATCGGTAAGGAAACCTTGACACGCAATTGTACTTCAGATATCCTTACCGATTTTTTAATTATTATCAGCCTTTACGAGAAGATACATCACTGCACCGACTGTTACTGCAACGGCACAAACCATTGACACAGTATCAGTCATATGCTTTTTATGAAGCTCATTAGCAAGATGTGTATACTTACGCTCAATGCTTTTTGTGGGTTCAAGATAGCTTCTGTGATGACTTCCTACCGTATCACGTGTATAGCAGCGAAATATTCTCGAACAATCCTTACAGGTTCTGAGATGTTCTTCAAGTGCATTTCTGCTATCCTCACTTGCTGCTCCATCTTTATAAAGCGGAATAAGATCTATCGCCATATCACACGAAATTTTCATGCTTCAATTCCTCCAATAACATTTTTTTTGCTCTGAAAAACAGTACCTTAGC
>CAYTLG010000124.1:0-5494 GCA_964438725.1 uncultured Ruminococcus sp.
ATATGGTCTGTATATATCATCAACTTCTGTTACAGTTTCAGCAGCTTCTATTGCCCTCACAAGTTCATCATTCAGCTTTCCCTGTGTCTCGATAAGTCCATGTACTTCATCCTTACGCTTTTCGAGATTACGAAGATATGTAAGTCTTTCGAGAAGTTCACGCAGAACCCCGTCATCAAGTCCGCCTGTAACTTCCTTTCTGTATCGTGCTACAAACGGAACCGTATTTCCGGCATCAAGAAGCTCAACTGTCTTGTTCAGTCTATCCTGCGGAATCTTCAGCTCCAGAGCGAGTCTTTCATTAATGTCCATTATATATACCTCGTCACTTGTTGTGGTCTGTAAGCATTTTTTCTTCTTCCGCTGTAAGCTCACGCCATTCTCCACGAGCGAGTGAAGTGTCAAGCGGTATACCGGCAAACACTACTCTCTCAAGTGTGAGTATCTCGGAACCGACGGCAAGGAACATTCGCTTTACCTGGTGATATTTGCCCTCTGTAACGGTTATTTCACCTTGTTCAGGAGATTCGAGCTTCACTTTGCACGGTTTTGACGTAAAGTCTGACAGCTCAACTCCGTTTTCAAGCGAAAGCCGCATATCCGCACTGAGAGGTAAGCAGGTGAATCGGTAGGTCTTTTCGCAGTGCTTCTTAGGCGAAAGCAGATTATGTGCAGTCTGACCGTCATTTGTTATGATAAGCAGTCCTGTTGTGTCGATATCCAGTCTGCCGCATGGAAACATATCCATTCTTGAAAACTCAGTCGGCAGGAGCTTCATTACAGATTTGGGGTCATCCTCGGTCGTGCTTACCGTATCGGTCGGCTTGTTCAGCATTATGTAACGGAAGCGTTTCCAGCCTATCTCCTTTGAATCAAGAGTAACCGCCACGCTTTTCTCATCTATCTTTAAAGATGGGTCACGCACCACACTTCCGTTTACAGCCACACGTCCGCCTCTTATTGCACGTGATGCTTCACTTCTAGTAAGAACACCGCTGTCACATATATATTTATCAAGTCTTGTCATTTCATCTCCGATAAAGTCCCTACCCCGTCACAGCAGCATATATCATTACAGCAACGCAGGCAAGCACAGCTATCGCACCGAACCCACATCCGAGTCCGATAAGAAAGCTACGCATGAACTTCATAAAAAAATAATACGTTCTCATAACACCCTCCGATATCATCTCAGGTGTTAGTATTATCATATTATATCAGATTTATTCTGCTTTTGCAATAGTCGTCACATGATGGAAAAACAGCGTAAATATCGCCATAAAACGCAAATTTCTGAACAGAAATAGTACAATTGTAATTGACTTTTCAATCGTGATATGGTATAATCATTTAACTTACTGAGGGAGTAGATAGCGTCTTATGACGTGTCATGTCAACACATCGGCCTATATGGTCTGGCATGACTCAAATAACGAGACTCGTGTATGGCTTTTTTGCTATACTCGGAGTCTTTTTTTCTGCTCAAATACATTTTTCGGAGGTTTTATGGGACTTTTAGAATTATTTCTCATCGCTGTCGGTCTTTCAATGGATGCTTTTGCGGTAGCACTATGTAAGGGGCTTTCCACAAAGGATTTAAGACCCCGCCATTACGTAACGATAGGTCTGTGGTTTGGTGGATTCCAGGCACTTATGCCGACAATAGGTTATCTTCTCGGATCAACATTCGAGAGCTACATTACCGCTGTCGATCACTGGGCTGTATTCATTCTTCTCACGCTCATCGGCGGAAACATGATTCGTGAGAGCTTTTCTGACGAAGAGGACGAAACAGGCGACTCATTTACTGTAAAAACGATGCTCCCTCTCGCACTTGCCACAAGTATTGACGCACTCGCAATAGGTATAACATTCGCTCTTCTTCCCGATGTAAACATCACAGCAGCAGTTTCTTTCATAGGAATAACAACTTTCATTCTTTCCGCAGTCGGACTCAAGATAGGAAACGTATTCGGTATGCGTTACAAGAAGAAAGCTGAAATAACCGGCGGTGCAATACTTATTCTTATGGGAATAAAGATTCTTCTCGAACATCTCGGAGTCATCAATTTTTAAATAAATTCCGTACCATCGTTAATAATTGTCGGTTATACTAAAAAAACAAATGCTAATCTCATATCAAACGGAGGACTCACTATGAAATCAAAGGTTTATTTTTCACGTGAAATCACACCTGCAAAGGTATCTGAGCTTTACGACCTTGTATGCTCCGGCCTTGAAGGAAAAACTGCCGTAAAACTGCATAGCGGTGAGGTAGGAAATCAGAATTTTCTCGGTCCCGATTTTTGGGCTGATGTAATCAATAAGAACGGCGGAACTGTCGTAGAATGCAACACAGCATATGAAGGTCAGAGAAACACTACCGAAAAGCACCTTGCCACTCTCGAAAAGCACGGCTGGAGCAAGCACTTTGATGTAGACCTTCTCGATGCTGATGGTGATGACATGGTTCTTGACATTCCCTGTGGCCAGGTCATTAAGAAGAACTACGTCGGAAAGAATATCGCAAAGTATGATTCACTCCTCGTTCTTTCACACTTTAAGGGTCATCCTATGGGCGGATACGGCGGAGCCTTAAAACAGCTTTCCATCGGTGTGGCTTCATCATTCGGTAAGGCTTACATCCACGGTGCAGGTGAACCTGAAAAAATCTGGACTGCCGACCATGACCTTTTCCTCGAATCAATGGCAGATGCAGCTTATTCCGTTGTTGATTATTTCGGCGGCAAGGCAGCATACATAAACGTAATGAAGAATATGTCCGTCGACTGCGACTGCTGTTCAGTTGCCGAAGACCCGTGTATGCCCGACATCGGTATTCTTGCTTCTACCGACCCTATCGCAATCGACCAGGCGTGCCTCGACCTCGTTTATGCCTCCGATGCTGAAGGAAAGGCTCATCTTATCGAAAGAATCGAGACAAGAAACGGTGTACATACAATTGAAGCTGCTGTAAAACTCGGCTTTGGTTCACGTGAATACGAGCTTATCGAGCTTTGATTCATGTAAATGCGATAAACAAAGTACACATCAATTTAACAATTTACGGAATTATTCACACTTGACAAAATTTTTGTTATCTGATATAATGATAACATCATATGACTGGTGGATAATGCGGAAACATCGTGACCTCACGTAACAACCGCATGGAGTATGATTTCATTTAGCCGACCGCCTGGGCAACTCAAGCTCAGAGGTCGGCTTTTTTAGGTATATCCGCACTTTTTTCGTGTAAAAGGAGTCATAATGCTCGGTTACATTCATTCATTTGAATCAATGGGTCTGGTAGACGGCCCCGGAATACGCAGTGTCGTTTTCATGCAGGGCTGTCCTATGCGGTGTTTGTACTGTCACAATCCCGATACATGGGAGTTCGCCAAAGGCAAACCAACCTCCGCAGACGACATAGTAAAAAAACTTCTCCGTTTCAAGGCATACTACGGAGATGACGGTGGCATTACGTTTTCAGGCGGTGAACCTCTCATGCAGCCTGAATTTCTTGCGGAATGTCTCAGAAAATGCAAGGAAAACGGAATCAATACTGTAATTGACACTTCCGGCTGTGGTAAAGGCGACTATGACGAAATACTGAACTACACTGACCTCATCCTATATGACGTAAAGCATTATAAAAAGGATGAATATCATTCGCTGACTTCACAGGATATTGAAACAACAACTACTTTTCTTCACAAAGCAGAAGAAAAAGGAATACCTCTTTGGATACGTCATGTTGTTGTACCGAACCTGACCGACAGCGACGAGCACTTCACTGGACTTGAGGAATATCTGAAAAACATAAATAATATCAAAAAAATCGAGCTTCTGCCGTATCACACACTCGGTGAAGCAAAGTATGCCGCAATGGGACTGAAATACAGACTTGCAGGAACACCACCAATGCAGTCTGAAAAAGTAAGAATATGGAATGACAGGCTTCAGAGAAACTGTCTCAACAAGAATCAGGAGGAATAACATGGGAATTATTGATGTAAACTGCTCTGCCTGGAGCGGATTCAGAACAGGCGAATGGAGACACCTTGTAAATGTGCGTAACTTCATTCAGAAAAACTATACCCCCTACTCAGGAGACGACAGCTTCCTTGCACCTATCTCAAAAAAGACCGCTAAAATATGGGACGAAGCGGGAGAGCTTATCAAGGAAGAAATCAAAAAAGGTATAATCGACGTTGAAGTAAACGCAGTATCGGGAATCAACAACTTTGCCCCCGGATATATCGACCGTGAAAACGAAGTCATTGTAGGACTTCAGACAGATGCACCTCTCAAGAGAATCGTAAACCCGTTCGGGGGTATGAGAAATGCCGAATCTGCACTCGAACAGTATGGCTACAAGCTCAATCCCGAAATCGAAAAGCACTTCAAGCTCTACCGCAAGACTCACAACGATGGTGTATTTGATGCATATCCGAAGCGTACAAGACTTGCAAGAACCGCAGGACTTCTCACAGGTCTCCCCGACGCATACGGCAGAGGTCGTATTGTAGGTGACTACCGCAGAGTTCCGCTTTACGGTACCGACTTCCTCGTTGCGGAAAAGAAAAAGGATCTCGACAAGCTCGATGGTCCTATGACTGACGAAATGATACGTCTCCGTGAGGAAGTACAGATGCAGATAAGAGCCCTCGAAGAAATGAAAGAAATGGCTCTTTCCTACGGCTGTGACATTTCCAGACCCGCCGAAAACGCACACGAAGCTGTACAGAACCTCTACCTCGCATACCTTGCAGGAACAAAGGAAAACAACGGTGCGGCTACATCCCTCGGCAGAACCTCAACATTCCTTGATATTTACATTCAGCGTGACCTTGAAAGAGGAATTATCACAGAAGATGAAGCACAGGAGCTTATCGACCAGTTCATAATCAAGCTCCGTCTTATTCGTCACCTCCGCACACCCGAATACAACGAGCTTTTCGGTGGAGACCCCACATGGGTAACAGAATCCATCGGCGGTATGGGTGTTGACGGAAGAACTCTCGTCACAAAGAACTCTTTCCGCTACCTCCACTCCCTCACAAACCTTGGAACAGCTCCCGAACCTAACCTCACCGTTCTTTGGGCACAGGCACTTCCCAAGCCGTTCAAGGATTATTGTGCTAAGATGAGTATCGACACCGACTCCATCCAGTACGAAAACGACGATATCATGCGTCCCATGTACGGTGATGACTACTGCATTGCGTGCTGTGTTTCCGCTATGGCTGTCGGCAAGCAGATGCAGTTCTTCGGTGCAAGAGCAAACCTTGCAAAGAGCCTTCTCTACGCTATCAACGGCGGTATCGACGAAATCAAGGGTATCAAGGTAGTTCCCGATATCGAAAAGGATGACGATGAAGTTCTCGATTATCCAAAGGTTCTCAGAAACTACAAGAAGGTTCTCTCATACGTTGCAGAGCTTTATGTAGATACTATCAATATCTACATAAAGCTCTGCAACGTATGAGAG
>CAYTLG010000125.1:0-5455 GCA_964438725.1 uncultured Ruminococcus sp.
GGAGTGCAAATACACCAGTAGCATACACCATCAACTATACTCTTGGAGACGGTACTGTTATTGCTGAACAGAAGAGCGGAAATGCCCTTGCAGGTACTACAAAGACATTTGACGCAAAGTTTGGCACTGATCTGTACGAAAAATATCAGCAGGGATACTATCCTCTCATAGCAAGTCATTCCATTACAATGGACGTTGAGAATGAAAATACATTCACATTCGTATATGTTCCAATGGAAAAGGTAAAGTATACTGTAAAGTATCTTGAAGTTGGTACAGAAAAGGTTCTTGCTGCACAAAAGGACACAGAAACAACCTATAACGTAATAACCGAAAAGTTTGTTACTGTAAAGGGTTATGTTCCTGATGCAAGCAACAAGAGACTTATCCTTTCCGCAGACGAAAATGAAAACGTAATCATCTTCTGGTACACCGCTGATACAAAGCACGCCATCGTAAACGTAACACACTATGTCCAGAACATAGCAGGTGACGGATATACTCAATACGCTTACAAGGAATATCTGGGTGACATCAATAAGTATTACAGTGAAGATGCACTCACGATAGACGGCTTTGAGTACAATGCAGACAAGAGTACTAGTGACGGTACACTTGATGAAAACGGACTTACACTTGAGCTTTACTATGACAGAATTGAATATCCCTACGAATTCAAGTTTGTTAATAAGTTCACAGGTGCTAAGATTGCAGATTCCGTTACAGGAAGTGCAAGATATGGTGCACAGGTTTCCGCAACTTCAAAGAATCTGAGCAACATAAACTATGTTCTTGATTCAGATGAAACACAGAGCATGATAATTGCTATTGAAGTCTCTGCGAATACTGCTAATAACGTAAAGGTGTTTGAGTACCTCCCGTGCTTCAATATCGTTCACGTTCAGCATGATTCAAATGATACTACAAGTGTTTCAACACCTGAACAGGTAACAATCGAGTCAGAGGGCTTCGTATACAACATTACAGCTCAGGTAAGTGAGGGTTATCTCTACGGCGGTACATTTGACAATGTAAATTGTGAATATGATAAAATTCACAATTTTGACAAAGAAAATCCGCTTGCATTTACTCCCGAATACAATGCAACATACTATATTTGGGAAATACCCGAACATTATCTTGCTCCGAAGCTCTATACCGTTGCATACCACGACCCCGACAATAACGGTGAACTCTATGTAAGAAAGGTATACCTGCTTACAACATCTGACAGAGAAGACTATTTCCGGGTTGGATTCACAATCAATGATATAGATGTTAAATCCGGTTATGACGATAATCATAAGGCTGAAGAGGATCTTGCAAAGGGTGACTGTGTGCTTTTCGGAACGGTTGATGTTTATAACTCAAATTCCAATACATTCCGTGAGCAGATTTACGTAAAGAATGGTAAAATCGCACTCGGAAAGTCTCAGACTAACAACGGTGATACCGGTTATATCGGTCTCTTTAAGATTCTTGCAGATAATTTTAAAGACGCAAAAGATGGCTTAACATACACACCTTACATCATTACACGTGACTTTGTTAAGGTAACAGGTACTACAACAAGAACCTTTACACATAATGGTTACGGTAACAGCAGTGTTGGTGTGCAGGACGTAACACACGAATCTGTGGTATCACTCCACGTTCTTCCTACCCCCAACAGCATAGAATTTGTGGAATGCCTCTCCCTCGACTATGATGAAGTTGAAGAAGCTCCCGTAGTTCCCGAAATTCCCGAAGAGCCTGAAATCCCCGTTGAAGATGAAGAGGATGTGGTTGAGGACGATACTATCACAGTCACAGTATATGACAGCGAAGTTTATGAACTCGTACTCGATGCAGGTGATATATCAGACGATATCGAGTACTATGGTGATGGTGATATGCTGTTTGCAGGTTGGTTCACAGATGAATCATATACAGAACCCGCAGACCTTACCGCAGTGTACGAAGATACCGAGCTTTATGCAAAGTATGTCAGCGATTCATATTTACAGGTTCATGTAGGTATGACACATCTTTTCGGTGACATTTCCGTAATGTCTGTAATAGATTCCGAGGATTTTGCCGAATTTGGATTTATCGTAAATGACGTTACCTACACAGTTGACGAATGCTACGGTAAAATCAGCTTCTACACACCTCGTGTACTCTTTGGCAGAGATGTCGCAAGAAACGCAAAGCTCTTTTCAATGTCGTTCCCGGAGGTTGACGAAAGAGTTGTAACTATAACTCCGTATTGGGTAACCTACGACGGAACAACTGTATACGGTACAAGCGAAAAGTTTAACAATCCCACTTTCGCACGTCATCGTTAAAGGAGGAAAAACATGGATGATTTAATGAATGCGGCACTTACCGATGTAACTGTTACTCCCCAGAATATTGTTGTCGGAGATTCAGCGGTTACAGGTATTCAGTCCGCTGATGGCGAGTTTACAGAGTTCATAATGCCCGATGGTTCTATCGTATATATCGACAGACTCGGTAACATTATAAAATAAATTGAATCGGGAGGGGTGGACGGCACTTTCGTCTTACCCCTCCTTTTGTATACAGAAAATGATGTTTAGAATAAAAATTGCTGATATCCCTTTTGAGATAGATCTTAACCACAATGACGTCATGAGAGTTATTGGAAGTTTCTGTACGGATGATACTCCGTTGTTTCGAGTAAACATAGAATCGAAAGAAATCGAGGCTTACAAGCATTCTGGAGCGTTTGTGAATGGTCAGACAGATGCGGATGCTGAATACAGTCTGCTTTATCCAAAGATATCAGACAAAATGCTCGAATACAATCGAGTTGGTTTTCACGGAACAGCTTTTATGTGGAATGGCAAAGCATGGATATTTACAGCAGCCAGCGGAACCGGTAAATCCACACAGTATGTTCTGTGGAAAAGTTTATTTTCGGATGAAGTGAGCATAATTAACGGTGACAAACCATTCCTTGACTTCTCGGATGATAAAATAATGGTTCACACATCGCCGTGGGCAGGCAAGGAACAGATATGGCAAATGCAAAAAGCGGAACTTGGCGGTATCATAATACTTGAGAAAAGTTCTGTAAATTGCGTGGAACGTGTTAAACCATGCAAAGTCGCAGGTATGATGTATACGCAGTTTATGTTTAGTCGTGCTTCAGTTGCTGACGTTCTTAAGGTGTGTTCATTTGAGGAAAGATTGCTTATGAATACGCCATTATGGAAGCTCTCAAATAAAGGAGATATTGAGTCAGCTATACTGTGTCATAATGCAATAGTGGAGGGAAAATGAAATACGAACTATACCCGGACGTGGTTCTGAATACTATCTGCGGTGAACAGTTTCTCATTGCCGCAGGAAAAGCAAGAGGACGTGTTCCGTATATTGAAGGAATAACCAAACCAGGGGCATATTTTTGGACTCTGCTTGAAAGTGGTATGGACATTGACGATATAATAAAGAAAGCCTCTGAGGATTACAATACACCGATTGATAATGCCTCAGAAGCATTCTGGAAATTCGCTCGTTCACTTGAAGCGAAAGGTTATTTATCGTTTAACGAAAACTAAAGAAATAAAAAACTGATGCAAAAGTGTGGTGTGAGCCATGTAAATGCATCAGTTTTTGTTTTATTTTGTGAGTATGTCAACGACTTTAATTACGTCACCGGCACCCATTACTATTACAACATCACCGTCACCGCTGCTGTTTTCGACTTCTTTGGCGGCTTCCTCGAATGTGTTTACACATACAGTTGATTTTCCGCCTTTTACTATTTCAGCTGCCAGCTTCTCAGATGAAATCCCATATATATTGGTTTCTCTTGCGTAATAGATAGGGCAGAGTATAAGCTGATCTACGCCTGATTCAGCAAATACAGAAACAAAATCATCAAAAAGTTCTGCCGTGCGTGAATATGTGTGAGATTGGAATACTACAATGAGCTTATCCTTTACAATCTTACGTGCTGTTGAGAGTGTAGCTCTTATCTCGGTAGGATGGTGTGCATAGTCGGAGTAAATCAGTGCACCTGTCGAAGTCTTGCCTGAAAGCTCCATACGTCGTGCAATTCCGCAATAATTACTAAGACCACACGCAATCTCATCGGGATTAAGTCCATTCAAAATAGAAGCACAGAATGCTGCAAGTGAATCGGAGATGCAATGTTCTCCTGGGATCATCAATTTTACACTGGCTAGCTTGTTGCTATTGTGCATAATATCGAACTTAGCATAGCCGTCACTAGTATCCTCATTTGCTGAGTAATAGTCGGCAACGCTGTTACCTCTTGAAAATGTAACTATATTAGTGCCATGCTCTCTAAGACTTTCGGCAACTATACGGCAGTTAGTATCATCACGATTTACTACAGCATTTTTACACGATGGGAGTGTGGCAAAATTAACATAAGAGGTACGCATCTGCTCAATAGACTTGAAATAATCTACGTGATCCATTTCTATATTGAGAATTATAGCAGTGGTAGGGTTGAAGTCAAGAAATGAATCCATATACTCGCAAGCCTCAAAAATAAAATGATCGTGTTCGCCTATTATGTCCACTTCGCCGGTTTCTTTGAGGGCTGCTCCACCAGAAACAGTTGGCTTTTTGTCAGCATTTGAGAAAATTTTTGCAAGCATACCAGTGGTAGTACTTTTTCCATGAGTGCCTGATATACCGATTCGGTTCTTGTAACCCGTCATGATATATCCAAGATAATCTGCACGTGATATGAGCGGTATTCCGTGGTCACGAGCGTATGAATACTCAGGATTTGATTCTGATATTGCTACTGTGTAGATAATGGCATCACAATCTTTTACATGATTTTCGGACTCGGTGTAATATATAGTAGCACCCATTGATTCGAGTTTTTCTGTAATAGCTGATTTTGTTCTGTCATATCCGGAGACTTCATAGCCTCTAAGAAGGCTTATGTGGGCAAGAGAGTTCATACTTACACCACCAATACCATCAAAAAACAGTTTCTTCTTATTTTCAAGGAGCTTTGCGATATTTTCGGCTCCGAAGTGTGTATTGGGTAAAGACATATGTTATTCCTTTCGTTGATAATTATACCGATAGAGTGAATATAAATACATGAGCGAAAATTATAAAAAATTTGTTGATTTTTTGGATATGAAGATGATTTTAAGACGAGAAGTGTAAAAAAGACACATTTACTTAAAAAAATATTTTTGTTTCCACTGAATCAATTTCATATTATTGGTATATAATAATAATCATCAAAGCAAAACTATTCTAAGGAGAACTAAAAGAAATGGTCATCACAGATATCAAAGTAAGAAAGCTTTTTGAAGAAGGTCCCATGAAAGCTATTGTTTCAGTTACATTAGACGGACAGCTTGCTCTTCATGATATAAAGGTTATTGGTGTTCGTGACAGAAACTTCATTGTAATGCCCAGCAGAAAGAATCATGATGGAACATATCGTGAT
>CAYTLG010000126.1:0-5438 GCA_964438725.1 uncultured Ruminococcus sp.
GCAAGATTCAGGTTCTTGTAGGGGCAACTCTGTGAAGGTTCAAGTCCTTTTACCCGCATGGCTCGAGTTCGTATTAACTGACTCGGGTCTTTTTATTTTTTATCATAAATGCAAAAAAAGAACGGCTGAGATTTTTGTATCCCATACCGTTCTTTTGTTATTTAAATCAGTCGTCGAACATCTCGTCAACAACTCTTATGCCTGTCTCCCATACATTCTGTGAGGATGCGTGGAGAGAAGCAAGGTTGCCGTTTCTTGAAGCATCGTGAAGAAGCATATTAGGCCACGGTGAACCGGCGATAACTGTGGAATATGCGTAGTCGATGGGCATTATCGCACCGTCACGGATTATATCAAGCATCTTCTGAGTATCGGGGTCACGGCTGTACTTTGTTTTGAGAGCACCGTCGTAATATGCAGGAACAACGTTCTTGTAGCTGTAATAGCTCATTGCTTCACAAACCTTACCCGTAAGTGTAGGATCGTTTGTTGTAACGGGAATGTATGTCATGTGAGCCGCAGTAGCTATCTGAGTCAGATACTTTTCCTGATTTTCGTCCATCTTCGGGAAGGGAAGAATAGCGTAGTCGCTTTCCATGTCACGGAGAGAGTCAAGGCATTCGAGCTTATACATATAGTAAATAATGTTATCGGAAGCAAAATTTGCGTCACGCTGGTCATCGGAGAACATAACGTCGTTCTGACCTAGGTAGGAGTTGAGCTTTTCAGCCGCAGAAGCAAAGTTATCGGTGATAGGATTTACAACAAGTTTACCATCATCGCCACGTCCGATTACGCTGAGACCGAGAGAGGACTGCATAGAACGATATGTAACACCATGAGCTACCATGCCGAAAATATCGTTTTCAAGAGTTATAGTTCCGTCACCGTCGAGATCCTTGCCGACACCGCTTGAAACTTCAATCATCTTGTCGAGAGTCCACTTATTGTTAAGAACCAACTCATAGGGATTTTCCATAGCGTACTGGTTGATAAGGTTGAGGTTTGCAAATATAACGGAGAGTCCCTTGTACATGGAGAGAGACATATCGCCCATGAAGCCAAGGAGTTTGCCGTTTATTGTGAGATTATCCTGAAGTTCGGATACCCACCACGGGTTGTTGAGGTCGATGCCTGGAACATCATAAACACTCATGAAAAGTCCGGGTGCCGCAATAGGCTGAACGCAGGATATCATACCGTTGATTACATCGTATGCACCATCCTGAGCCATAACGCTTGTACGGATTATATCGCAGTATGAGTCCCTACCTCCCCAGTCACCGCGTTGGAAGATAAATTCAAGGTCAATACCAAGAAGATTTTCAACGGTTGCGTTTCTTTCGTAGATAGCATCGTTTACGCCTTCACCAACGATTTCTTCCGCATCATATTCGTATGAATGGGTTTCTGTTGAGAGAATAGTGAATTTTGCACCGTTGTTGTCTTCCGCTGTGATTTTGAAGAGGTCGTCAACGCTCGGTTCTGTCTCTTCGGGAACTGTTTCAGACTCACCGCCGTTATCGGAGCTTGAGCCGGATGTAGTAGTGCCTGGAGTTTTCGATGTGTTTTTGTCTGTGCTTGATGAAGTACCACAGGATGTCAGCAGTAATGCCGCAAGCAGACAAATAAATAATCGTTTCATTTTGTTTGCTCCTTTTTGTAAAATTTAGTTCGAACCATTTATATCAATTTCATTATATCAGAAAAGATATATGAAGTCCAGTTACATTTCAAAGATTTACTTGTAAAAATCAAAGATACTTGAAATGTGTAGCAGTATGTGATATAATCACGATAAAGAATGGCAAAGAGGTGAGGACAAATATGGAAGTGACTCTTCGCAGTGTAAAAATATGTGTACACGATATTATGTCGTGGAATAACATGAGCCGATTTGAAATTGTATCAAGAAAGAAGGTCAGCAGCTTTTATAGAGTAATGTATGTACAAAACGGAAGCTGTAAGCTGTGTACTCTCGATGGTCAGGGAAAGCTGGAACGTGAAGTCATGATTCCGAAAGGTTCGTTCTGCTATATTCCACCGGGAGTATGGTATTATACGGAAACGCCCGATGGCTTGGAAAATATAAATATTATGTTTTATTATACCTCCGATAACATGACTTACGAAAATCAGGAATATGGAAAGATTGATTTGCAGATAGGTGAGAGCAGAACTCCGCCTCTTTGCACCAAATATACGTTTTCGGATGCTTCCATGCTCTCCGATATATTCAGCATAAACGATACCTTTAGTGGCAATGTGTTGGTTAAGCAGATATGCGAGGAATGGAATGCCAGATACAGATATTCACCTGAAATGCTCGATTCGCTGACAGCACAGCTTGTGTACAATCTTGTAAGACAGAAGGAGTTTCAGAGCAGTTTCGGCAGTCGTGAAGTTGCAGACAAAGCTATTGCATATATATCGGAGCATTTCAGAGAAAAAATAGATTGTCAAAGTGTCGCAAAAGCTCTTGGATATCACCCAAATTACCTTCACACTGTAATACGTGATACAACGGGAGTGGGGCTTCATAGGTATATCATGGATACAAAGCTGAGGCAGGCTGTGTACCTGATAGACCATACTGATATGAAAATATCCGATATTGCGGCAAGTTTGTCATTCAATGATGCAAGCCACTTTACAAACGCATATACCGCAAAAATGGGGATATCTCCATCCGCACAGCGTAAACGAAATATGACAGAAAAACTGACGGATGTATGATACGACCTTGACTTTTTTCAGGGTTTGATGTATTATATAGTTAGTTTACGCTAACTCGAATTGTGATAACGGAAGAACATAATGGAAGAAACAAATATACATAAAAAAATATACGGAAATGACGCACTGCTCGTGTCCGATGATGGATATTGCGAGGTTTGGCGTTATGAGGATGAAAACGGTGAGGCTGTAATAACAAGTTACAGAGTTCTGCCCGGAGTGATACTTGCATATAATGATGTACACTTAGCTTCGGGACAGATAGAACGCACAGTTTCGGATAAAATCCTTGAGATAAACCATTGTCGAGAGGGAAGAATGGAGTGCGAATTTAGGGATGAGTTTTTCTATTTGGCACCCGGAGACTTTTCAATGGCTCACAAAAAAAGCGATGGTCGTTCGTCATATTTTCCGCTCAGTCACTACCACGGAATAACAATACTTATCGACACGGAACACGCACCGAAATGTCTTTCATGCCTGCTTTCGGATGTTGATATAGATATTGACGAGCTCAGTCAGAAGTTTTGCGGCGGTGATGGATGCTATATCGCACGTTCAAAGCCATACATTGCACATATCTTTTCTGAGTTATATTCCGTCCCGGAAAGAATACGAAAGGGGTATTTTAAGGTGAAAATACTCGAACTTCTATTATATTTGAGCGGAATGGAGCCTGAAAATGAGTGTTCTCAACGTGGAGCGTATTCACAGACACAGACAGAGCTTGCAAAAGAAGTCTGCAAATACCTTACGGAGCATATGGATGACAGAATCACACTTGCGGAGATATCGGATATGTTCCATATTTCCGGAACGCAGATAAAAAACGCTTTCAAGGGTGTATATGGCGTTTCGGTTTATTCATATATTCGCACACAGAAAATGCACTCAGCTGCACTCATGCTAAGACATACAAAAAGGAGTGTTCTTGATATAGCAGGCTGTTTCGGCTATGATAACGCAAGTAAGTTCTCATCGGCATTCAAAAATGTTATAGGAATGACCCCGATAGAATACAGAAATGCGGATATACAAGAATAATTAAATCTTAATGGAGTTTTAAACCGTCTTTTTGGAGCGGATAAGACTCCATTTTTTTGATAAAATATACACGTAATCAAGGAATTACATTTTTTAACAGATATAAGTTAGTGAGTGATAACCAATAATGAGAAATAAGGAGGCGGCAAGGTGAGTGTCGTAATTATTGGCGGAAATGAATGTATGGTGAGACGATATACCGATCTCTGCAAAGAATATCGCTGCAAGGCAAAATGCTATCCTAAGATGACTAACGGTATCAGAAACATGGGAAGTCCCGACCTTCTCATATTGTTTACCAACACCATGTCGCACAAGATGGTTAAGTGTGCTTTGAACGATCTCAGCGAAAGCACCAAGATTGCAAGATGTCACGGAAGCTCAATGTCAGCACTGAAGAACATACTTGATGAACACGTAGGAGCAAACTAATGTCAGAAGAATTACTTTTACGTCATTGTTCACCTACACTGGCGGGAATTAAGACGGGAAGTCTGTTCAATGCACCGTACACCGATAAAAGCGAGATAAACAAGTCAGTGCGTGAGCTGAACCGCAGACTTGCTTCAAAGGGCATACGTGTTCTTCCTATGAGAGCGAGCGGTAAAAGGGTACTTCTATACGTCTATCGCCCGAAAAAACTTGAAAACGATTTTAGAAGCAGTGCGGCACGTGACATTCTCGAAAAGAGAGGGTACGAGTACGAAAAGCCCGGAATATGCGTAACGAGATTAATGAAACTTCTGCGTGACGGCGGTGATTTTCCTCATGAAATAGGGCTATTTCTGGGATATCCTCCGGAGGATGTTGACGGATTCATAAAAGAAAGCACAGGTGAGGTCGAAAGCTCAAAAATGTCCGGTTACTGGAAGGTATACGGAGACACTGAAAAAGCTGAAAAGACCTTTGAACAGTACAGAAAATGCACAAAGGTGTACTGTGACCTCTGGAAAAAAGGAAAAACTATCGAAAGACTTACGGTAAACGCATAGTCTTACGATTGTAAAAATATGATAAATTGAAAGGTTGAAGAAAAATGAGCAAGGTAGCAATAGTTTATTGGAGCGGAACAGGAAACACAGAGGCAATGGCAAACGCAGTTCTTGAGGGCATTAAGGCTGCCGGTGGAGAGGGAACACTTCTTACACCTCCCGAATTTGATGCCTCCATGATTGAAGCATTTGACGCAGTAGCATTCGGTTGTCCTGCAATGGGAGCTGAAGTTCTTGAAGAAGATGAATTTGAGCCTATGTTTACCTCATGTGAAGCTGCACTCAACGGAAAGAAAATAGCACTTTTCGGCTCATACGGCTGGGGGGACGGCGAATGGATGAGAAACTGGGAAGAACGCTGCATTGGTGATGGTGCAACACTTGTGTGTGAAAGCGTAATTTGCAACGACTCTCCCGATGACGAAGCAACAGAAGCCTGCAAGGCTCTCGGAAAAGCTCTTGAGTAAAACATAAAAAAAGAGGACAGTGTAGTATTGATATGCACTGTCTTTATTTATATATGCAATTACTTTGTCAGCAACAAAAAAACGAACCCATCTGTTTAAGACTGAGTTCGGTTTTTTGTTATGCCGGTGACCGGGGTCGAACCGGTACGGTATCGCTACCATCGGATTTTGAGTCCGACACGTCTGCCAATTCCATCAC
>CAYTLG010000127.1:0-5431 GCA_964438725.1 uncultured Ruminococcus sp.
ACCAACAGAGTCAACACCGATTATGTCACGGATTTCTTCCATTGAGTGACGGCAAGCGATGAGGTTTTCCTTTGAGTCAATGTCTGTTCCGTAGTAGCAAAGATCAATGAACGGCGGTGCGGAAGAACGAATATGAACTTCGGTTGCACCTGCCTGACGGAGAAGACCAACGATTCTTGCTGATGTTGTTCCACGAACTATGGAGTCGTCAACAAGGATAACTCTCTTGCCACGTACAACATCTGCGATTACATTCAGCTTGATACGGACGAGGTTTTCTCTGAACTTCTGACCGGGAGCGATGAATGTACGACCTATATATTTATTTTTGATAAAACCTATTTCATAGGGAATACCTGACTGATGAGCGTAACCAATGGCAGCGTCGATACCTGAATCGGGAACACCGATAACAACGTCTGCGTCAACGGGATGTTCAAGTGCGAGGAATGCACCTGCTCTTGCTCTTGCACGGTTTACGGAGAAGCCATCTATAACAGAGTCGGGACGTGCGAAGTAGATATATTCAAATACGCAGAATGCAGGTTCAACTTCACCTACGTGGTCTGTGATAGAGCGAACACCGTTTTCATCGAATACTACGATTTCACCGGGAGCAATTTCACGGACGAGCTTTGCACCTACGGAATCAAGGGCACATGACTCGGATGCAACAACATATGAGCCATCCTCACATACACCGTAGCAAAGCGGACGAATACCGTGAATATCCTTTGCGGCAATGAGCTTTCTAGGGGACATGATTATAAGTGAATATGCACCTTCGAGCTTGGGCATTGCACGGCTTACGCTTTCTTCGATGGATGAAGCGGTGAGTCTTTCACGGATGATTATGTTAGAGATTATTTCTGCGTCGCTTGTTGTCTGGAAGATAGAACCTTCAAGCTCAAGCTTTTCTCTGGTTTCTGTGGAGTTTACAAGGCTTCCGTTAAAGCAAAGTGCCATCTGACCTTTTACGTGGCTTACAACGATAGGCTGTGCATTGAGTGCATCGTTCTTTGCGTTTTTACCGTAGCGGCAGTGACCGATAGCAAGTCGTCCTTCACCGAGAGAAGCGAGTCTCTGCTGATTGAATACTTCATTTACGAGACCGCTGTCCTTGATACAGTTGAATACACCGTCATCATTTACAACGATACCACAGCTTTCCTGACCTCTGTGCTGGAGTGCATAAAGACCATAGTAAACTGTGCTTGCTACATCACATTTTTCGGGAGTGTATATACCGAATACACCGCATTCTTCTCTGAGCTTTCCCACAATATTACCTCTTTTAAATAAAATAAATGTTTCCTTAAATAACTGCAAAAAGTGCAGGGAGAGTATCTCTGCACAAAACATTAAAACTTTTCTGCGAGAGCCGCATCCTTTTCCGCAATTTTAGCTTCACCGGCACGTCTTGCGTTATTAAGGGCAGCGGCGAGCTTCTCATCTGTTACAGCGAGGATTTCGCAGGCAAGATGAGCGGCATTTGCGGCACCATTCATGGCAACAGTCGCAACGGGGATACCTGTTGGCATCTGAACGGTCGCAAGGAGAGCGTCAAGACCATCAAGCATACCGCCCTTAATCGGAACACCGATGACGGGAAGAGTAGTGTAGGAAGCACATACTCCTGCAAGATGAGCAGCCATACCCGCACAGGCAATAATTACACCGAAACCGTTTTCTCTTGCGGAGGAAACAAATTCACGGACAGCTGCGGGGGTTCTGTGAGCAGACATAACGTGAGCCTCAAAGGGAATGTCGTATTCCTTGAGAACTGCGAATGCTTTTTCGACAACGGGAAGATCGCTGTCACTACCCATGATAACAGCAACTTTTTTCATAAAAAATGATACCATACCTTTCTATTTGCATGATTGGATTAAAAAAAGCATACAGCTCCACCCTATGCGTGAAGTTATATGCCCAGACGGACGGCTTGCTCTGATGACGAGCGGCTTCCTGTTTCACGCGGTTGATTCCGCCGGCATATAGCCTTTCCGTCAGTCGCAGAAAGCGTATTCTTTTTCCTCATTAATTATATTATATATTCTCTCAACAGTCAAGTGTCTGTCGGAAAAAATATATTTTTTTACAATTGCGTTTTTTGGACGTAATATATAAGCGAAATTGTCAAAAACAGTGCAGTTTTACCTGTCGGTGATGGAAAATACAGATTAAAGAGACATAATAACAAGTTTTTTATTGACTTTGAACACGGTGGGTGATAAAATGTACGTATATAACAAATGTTGTCCATTTACGGATGACATAAATAATGGAGCGTAAATATGTATTACAGAAGCGATGTCGGACTTGCCGATGAAAGTCTCAGACAGGCACTTGCGGAATCAATAAAAGATAAGAAGCCGAAAAAAGTGCTTATCCTCCCGCCTGACTTTACAAGAATGTATTCGGGAGCCGGTAAGATTACCGCAATATATTATGAAATGCTTGCCGATAAATGCGAGGTAGATGTAATGCCCGCACTCGGCACTCATGTTCCTATGACACGAGAGGAATGCGAGATGTTTTTCTGCGGAGTAGTTCCGTATGAAAAGCTCATCGTGCATAATTGGCGTGAAGATGTAGTGAAAATCGGTGAAGTTCCGGCAGAATTTGTCAGTGATGTATCCGAAGGACTGGTCAATGAAAAGATAGATATTGAGGTAAACCGTCATATCGTATCGGGGAATTATGACCTTATAATCTCAGTTGGTCAGGTAGTACCCCACGAAGTTGTTGGAATGGCAAACTATTCCAAAAACATTTTCGTCGGCTGCGGTGGCTCGTCCATGATTAATTCATCACATATGCTCGGTGCATTCTATGGACTTGAACGTATTATGGGACGTGATTTTTCTCCTGTAAGACGTGTATTTGACTATGCCGAAGAAAATTTCCTTATAGAAGTACCGCTTATGTATGTGCTTACCTGTACCACCAATACCGGAGACCGCACAAATATACACGGACTGTACATAGGAAGAAGTCGTGCCAATTTTGAAATGGCAGTTGAACAGAGTCAGAAGCTGAATCTTATCCATATGAACAGACCTATCAAGAAGGCTGTTGTATATCTTGACCCACGTGAATTTAAAAGCACATGGCTTGGAAATAAAGCTGTGTACCGTACAAGAATGGCAATTGCCGATGGTGGTGAACTTATAGTCCTCGCACCCGGAGTTGTACATTTCGGCGAAGATGAAGAAAACGACAGACTTATCAGAAAATACGGATATGTCGGACGTGAGCGTGTACTTGAGCTTGTAAAAGATAAATACAACGCTGACCTCGGAGCAAATCTTTCGGTAGCAGCACACCTTATCCACGGCTCATCCGATGGAAGATTTTCCATTACATATTGCACAGAAAAGCTGACCCGTGAAGAAGTTGAGGGCGTAGCATTCATGTATAAACCGTACAGTGAAGCTGCCGCAAAATATGATCCTGCAAAATTGAAGGATGGCTGGAATACCGTTGAAGGAGAAGAGATTTATTATATCTCAAACCCTGCTCTCGGACTTTGGAGCTATGATAAATAATATGGAAAGATACGTAGACCTTCATACGCATTCGACCTGCTCGGACGGTTCTATGACTCCACGTGAACTGGTGCATCATGCTAAAGAATCTGGACTGTCGGCAGTGGCAATATCCGACCACGATACCTGTGACGGTGTGAAAGAAGCTGTCGCTGTCGGAAAAGAATGCGGAATAGAAGTAGTACCTGCGATAGAGCTTTCGGCAGCCTCAGATACAGAGACACATATCCTCGGATATTTTATCGACCCCGATTCACCTGCTTTAAGCTCGGCTGTCGATTATATCCGTGATGTCAGAACAAAACGTATAGGCGAAACCTGTGTAATGCTCGAAAAATACGGTATGTATATTTCTCTTGATGAGGTTCGTGCGAAAGCAAACGGCGGAATACTCTGTCGGGCTCATCTTGCCAAAATAATGACGGAAAAAGGATATTCAACTTCACCTAAGGATGCATTTGCTAAGTGGCTCAATGTGGGTTGTCCCTGTTATTCCGAATCGCAGGCTCTGACAGATACAGAAGCCGTTGAGCTTATAAAAAAAGCAGGCGGAGAGGCATACCTTGCACATCTTCATCTTACGAAAAAGCCACACGATGAACTTAATAAGTTTGTTAAAAAGTTGGCAGATGTCGGACTTTACGGAATAGAGGGGTATTATACAGACTATACTCCCGAAATGGAGACAGAGTACCGTTCGCTTGCCGAAAAATACGGACTGAAAATCTCAGGTGGTACGGATTTTCATGGTTCATTTAAACCACACATTTCAATTGGTCGTGGACTTGGAAATCTCAGAATACCATATTCCGTACTTGAAAATATGAAAAATAAGACGATATAAGGAGAAAATCATGAAAAAAGCTGATATCGGTATGATAGGTATGGCGGTAATGGGCGAAAACCTGTCAATGAATATGGAACGTCACGGATATACCGTTGCTGTACATGATGTATGGGACGGAGTTGTTGACAAATTTATGGAAGGCAGAGGAAAAGGAAAGAACTTTATTCCGTGCCATTCATTTGAAGAACTGATAAGTAACCTCGAAAAGCCCCGTGTAGTAATGATGATGATACGTGCAGGGTCTCCTGTTGACGAAACAATAGAAAAGCTCCTTCCGCTTCTCGAAGAAGGAGATATTATCATAGACGGCGGTAACTCTCATTTCCCCGACACACAGAGAAGATGCAAAACTGTTGAAGAACATGGTATGCTTTACATTGGTACAGGTGTTTCAGGCGGTGCAGAGGGAGCATTAATAGGTCCTTCAATGATGCCCGGCGGTTCTCCTGCGGCATGGGAAAGAGTCAAGCCGATTTTACAGAATATCTGTGCAAAGGTAGAGGATGGAGTACCGTGCTGTGATTGGGTAGGAGAAAACGGTGCAGGTCACTTTGTAAAGATGGTGCATAACGGAATAGAATACGGTGATATGCAGCTCATATGCGAGGCTTACCAGATAATGCGTGACTATCTCGGAATGACTCCCGACGAAATGCACGAGGTTTTTGCGGACTGGAACAAGGGTGAACTCAACAGCTACCTCATCGAGATAACCGCAGATATCCTTACACGCAAGGATGAGGATGGAAGCCCTCTCGTTGATAAGATACTTGATACCGCAGGACAGAAAGGCACAGGTAAGTGGACAGCTATATCCGCACTTGACGAGGGAATACCGCTCACACTTATCGGAGAAGCCGTATTTGCAAGATGCCTCAGTTCAATGAAAGACGAAAGAGTATCTGCTTCTCGTGAGATTGGTGGATTCCGTGCGAAATTTAACGGAGACCGTGACGCATTCATAAATGACCTAAAAAATGCACTTTACGCTTCAAAGATAGTTTCATATGCACAGGGATACACCCTTATGAAT
>CAYTLG010000128.1:0-5335 GCA_964438725.1 uncultured Ruminococcus sp.
ATTCCAATTGATGCAATAATAATAATAACAGCAATTATAAGAAAATTTACCATGATTTCTCCCTCATAAACCAAAGGGGAATGCTAACATCCCCCTTTGAATTTTTATTTTGTTTTGTGGCCGCTGCAACCCGTGCCTTGTTTTCTTTTGGCACATTCTTTTGCATACGGACAACCAACGCAGGCAACCCCACGCTTTTTCTCTCTTATGAGATAGATTACGATAGCCGCAACAATGACGAAGAGGATTGCAATTAAAATTAAATCGACCATAATGTTTATCTTACTTGCTCAGGGTGTATTCAGTCTTGAGCTTCTTGTTTGTATTGTTGATGAGTGCAATTACTATGCCAACCATGACGAGAACTGCAACGAGACCTGCGATAGCTGAACCTACGTTAAGAGTACCGCCGGTGATGATTGTACCGATTGTATAAACGAGGTAAGCTACTGTGTAACCTGTGCCGAGCTGGAGACCGATACCGCCCCAAAGCCATTTAGCGGACTTCATTTCGGAGTTCATAGCACCGATAGCTGCGAAGCACGGAGGAGTGTAAAGGTTGAACATGAGGTAAGCGAGAGCTGCAACCTTTGTGATAGCCATGATACCTGCAACCTCAGCACCTACACCTTCCATAAGTGCAAGTTCTTCTGTGTCGATGAGGTTTTCAAGACCAACGAAGCAAACTGCGAGAGTACCGACAACATTTTCTTTTGCAATGAAGCCTGTAACTGCTGCTGCTGCGAGCTGCCAAGAGAGAACACCAACGATCGGAACGAGGAGGTATGCGAAAGGAGAAGCGATGGAAGCAAGGATGGACTGGTCAGCAGTTTCTGCAACCTGGAAGCTCCATGTGAATGTCTGCATGAGCTGTACTGCCATGTTGCAAAGGAGGATGATTGTAGCTGCCTTAACTATGTAAGCCCAACCACGGCTACACATGGATTTGAAAGCACCCCAAAGAGAAGGAACCTTGTATTCGGGAAGCTCGATGATGAAGAAGGACTTTCTTGCCTTGTAACCTGCAATCTTGTTTACGAGAAGGGCACCAAGGAAGATAAGAACGATACCGCAGAAATACATGAGGAAGCTTACCCAGCCTGCGTCATTGAAGAATGCACCTGCAAAAAGTGAAATAACGGGAATTTTAGCACCGCAAGGCATGAAAGGTGTGAGCATTGCAGTAGCACGGCGTTCACGTTCGTTACGGATTGTTCTGGAAGCCATAACACCGGGAACAGCACAACCGATACCGATTACGAAAGGAATTACGGATTTACCGGAGAGACCAACCTTCTTGAAGATGGGGTCAAGAACGACAGCAACACGTGCCATGTAACCACAGTCTTCGAGGAGAGCAAGGAGGAAGTACATTACCATTACGAGCGGGAGGAATCCGACAACCGCAGCAACACCACCGATGATACCGTCAACAAGAATTGCAGAGAGGAGCGGGGAAGCATCTTCAAGAAGTCCGCCTACCCATTCCTGGAATGTTTCAAGCCAGCCAACGAGAAGGTCTGCAATGGGAGTACCAACCCAAACCTGAGAAATCTGGAATACGAGGAACATTACAACAGCGAAAATCGGAATACCGAGCCACTTGTTTGTAAGAATAGCGTCGATTTTGTCGCCTACGTTTTTGTTTTTGGTGAGAACCTTACGATTTTCAACCTGTTTTACGATACCGTTTACAAAGTCGAAACGCTTTCTGTCTTCAGCTTCAACCGCAGACTTGTCTGTGAGGTCGATGTCAGCCTGATGATAGGGAGCAGACTGAGATTTTCCTGCTGAAGTTGCCGCTGCTTCTACAACTGCCTTGAGACCGTCAGCTGAAGTAGCAGTTGTGTCGATTACAGGACAACCGAGCTTTTCCGAAAGGAGCTTTGTGTCTATCTTGTTACCTTTTTTTGCGTTAAGGTCGTGCTTGTTAAGTGCCACTACAACTGGAACGCCAAGCTCAAGAAGCTGTGTTGTGAAGAAAAGGCTTCTTGAAAGGTTTGTAGCATCAACAATATTGATGATTGCATCGGGATTTTCATGCTTTACGTAAGAAGATGTAATGCTTTCTTCCGATGTGAACGGAGACATGGAGTACGCACCGGGTAAGTCAACCGCGATAAGATTTTCGCTTCCTCCATAATATGATTTCTTAATGGGATGCTCTTTTTTGTCTACTGTTACACCTGCCCAGTTACCGACTTTTTCATTACGTCCGGTAAGAGCATTGTACATCGTAGTTTTACCGGAATTAGGGTTTCCGGTCAATGCGATTCTCATAATCTTCCTCCTGAAATAAATATCCAAAATAGGATTAATTAACTGATTAAATTAGCGTTAGCTAACTGTGGGTGCATAAAAACAATCAGCCGATTGTCCTTATGCTATGTATTCAAATACGGATAGCCTGTGCGAGCTGATTGTCAATGTTATAGCGTCCGTCCTTGATAGACACGGTGCAACCGCCTTTACGATGAGCGATTACTGTGATTGCTTCGCCCGTATAGCAGCCAAGTGAAAAAAGGAATGCATTAAGCTCTTCGTCATCAGTTGCGATTTCCTTAACGATGTATTCCTTGCCTTCAACAGCATCTTTTAAGTTCATGCTTTTCACCACCATTTCCATGTTATATGCCAATACTATGTTTGCAGATTAGCTGTGGCTAACCTGCGTATTAAAAGAACGGTTAGCACTCACTAACCGACAGTAAGTATATCATATCCGAAACATTTTGTCAATATATTTCAGCAAATATTTTTCCATAATTTTGAATGATTCTATCGTGAAAAAGAAAAACAGAGTATATGAAAGTACACTCTGTTAAAGGGAAATTAAAAAAGCTAGTGGAGGGATTTGAACCCTCGACCTGCTGATTACGAATCAGCTGCTCTACCCCTGAGCCACACTAGCAATATTAATTTGTCAGCCTTTTAATTATACTACAATTTTGTAAGTTTGTCAAGGGTCAGTAATATTTTTGCATGAAAAAGGTATGTACCCACACGATACATACCTTTTAAGAAAATTATTCGTTTGTTTCGTCAGCGTTATCGCAGCACCCGCAGTCGCATTCTTCTTCAGCTGTTTCTTCACAACAACCGCAGTCACATTCTTCTGTGCATTCAGTTGTTTCTTCGGTTTCTTCACAGCAACCGCAGCAGCATTCTTCTTCAACTGTTTCTTCGCAGCATCCACAATCACACTCTTCTGTGCATTCAGCTTCATCGGCTTCTTCACATTCGCAACATTCGCAGAATTCGGGTTCGGGCTTTTCGATTTTAGCACCGCAGTGAGAGCAGAAAGCGGATTCATCGGAAACTTCGCTGCCGCAGCCTGTGCAAACAACAACTTTTCTGAGCTTTGCGATTTCCTTCTTTGTGTTCTCGATGTCGGACTTGATCTTGTCAGCCTTCATGATGAGGGAAGCGATGTCGGAGGTGTGGTCTGCACCTGTACACTGAGCTTCGTAGAACATGAAACCGATTTCTTCAAATACGCTGGAGAGTTTAGCTTCGTTGGTTTTAACATTGATATTGAGCTTTGCGATGTTTGTGAACTCACCTGTCTTTTTTACAGCCTTGTTAGCAACATCGGAGGCACCACGCTTGAATTCTTCGAAAAATGACATGATATTTATCCTTTCATAAATGGAATTATTGATTTGATTTTCATGCTTATATTATACACCTAATTCGTTTCAAAGTCAAATTAAAAGAAAGTAAATTTATGAACGCTTAGATTAGATATTGTAAAAAAAGATGACGAATATTTTAATCTTTAATTGGAACAATATTAAAGCAAGATTAAAAAACGGGAGCAAAATAAAGATGATGGATAGTAATGTCTATAAAAGATATGCAAGTGCAAGAGCAAAAAAGTCTCCTATACTGAAAAACTGTGCGTGTGCATTCAGTATAGGAGGACTTATTTGTTCAATAGGGCAGGGAATAACCGATATTTACAAGTATTTCGGCATGAGCAAGGATGATGCAGGTACACTTACTACTGTGACTCTGATTTTTCTGACAGCACTTCTGACAGGACTCGGAGTTTTCGATAAAATTTCCAGGCACGCAGGAGGTGGAACACTTGTACCGATAACAGGATTTGCAAATGCCGTATCCTCATGTGCGATAGATAACCGCTCTGAGGGATACATTCTCGGTGTCGGAGCAAAGATTTTCACAATAGCAGGGCCGGTAATACTTTACGGAATAGCATCGGGGGTCATATACGGAGTAATATACTGGCTGATTGAAGTTTTGTGAAAATCGCTGCTTATATAAAATTATTTGTTGTCCTTATCCTTGCCGGCAAATTTGTTACAGCACGCTACAACTGAACCCGACAGTGCTATCAAAGCAAGTGCATTGGGGATAACCATGAGCTGATTGAGAGTATCCTGAACATCCCATACGAGATCGTTGTCAAGTACAGTACCGAGAAACACGCATATTACAGCAACCACACCAAATACGATTTCACCTTTTCTGCCGAACAGATAATTTACGTTTATCTTACCGAAGAGATTCCATCCGATAATAGTTGAGAATGCGAAGAACAGCAAGCAGAACGCTACAAATATATTACCGATATTTTCGCCGAAGATAGAACCAAATGCCATCTGAGCCATATTTGTCTTGTCGATACCGTCTACCGGACCGGCAGCAAGAGAACCATCACCTGTATAAAGGCAGCTTATTACGACGAGTGCAGTCATAGTTAATACGATAAATGTGTCGATAAACACACCTATCATAGCAACAACGCCCTGTTCATGAGGATTCTTTACATTAGCCTGTGCGTGTGCGTGAGGAGTGGAACCCATACCGGCTTCGTTGGAGAACAGACCTCTCTTTGCACCTTGAGAGATTGCCTTAGAAATTGTTGCACCGAATGCACCACCTGCCAGTGCCTGAGGAGCAAATGCGTATTTGAAAATCATAGCAAATGTTGCAGGAATATCTGCGATTTTGAAAACAAGAACGGTGAGACCGCCAAGCAGATACAGTATGGCCATTACAGGAACCAGCTTTTCGGTAACAGAGGCAATACGCTGTACACCACCAAGGAAAATAAACGCAGATACAGCGGCAAGGATTATACCGACTATCCAAGCAGGAATATGCAGAGCAGTGTGGAAGGTAGAACCGATGGAGTTTGACTGTACCATAGCACCCATGCAGCCAAGAGACAATGTAATTGCGATAGCAAAGAATACAGCGAGGAATGAACCGAACTTACCCTTGAATGCCTTCTTTATGTAGTAAACAGGACCACCCTGTACGTTACCATTGGAATCAACAATTCGTGTTTCCTGAGCAAGTACAGCTT
>CAYTLG010000129.1:0-5320 GCA_964438725.1 uncultured Ruminococcus sp.
CGTTATGGTAGAAGAACCTACGGTTGAAGATACTATATCCATACTCCGTGGTCTTAAAGACAGATACGAGATATTCCACGGCGTAAGAATACACGATAATGCCCTTGTTTCTGCGGCTATCCTCTCGAACAGATACATCACAGACCGTTTTCTCCCCGATAAGGCTATTGACCTTGTGGATGAAGCGTGTGCAATGATAAGAACCGAGATAGACTCCATGCCCAGTGGGCTTGATGACCTCAGACGTGACATAATGCAGCTTGAGATAGAAGAAATGTCGCTAAAGAAAGAGGAAGATAAGCTCTCGCAGGACAGACTTGCAAAGCTAAGAGCAGAGCTTGCCGACAAGAAAGAAAAATTCAACGAAATGAAGGCTCGTTGGGAGGAAGAGAAGGATTCTGCGGAAAACGTAAAGAAGCTGAAAGCCGATATAGAAAAGATGAACGGAGATATAGAACAGGCTCAGCTCAGAGGCGAATACGAAAAGGCAGCAAGACTGAAATACTCCGAACTGCCAGCACTTCAAAAGAAGCTGGATGAGGCAGAGGAGATAAGCGAAAAGCAGAATCAGAATCTTCTGGTTCGTTCAACCGTAACGGAGGATGAAATAGCGGATGTTGTTGCTCGCTGGACGGGAATCCCCGTATCAAAGCTAGTTGAGGGTGAGAGGGAAAAGCTCCTTCACCTTGAGGATATACTCCATCGCCGTGTTATCGGTCAGAATGAAGCTGTAAAGCTCGTAAGTGAAGCAATACAGCGTTCTCGTGCAGGCATCTCTGACCCGAACAGACCTATAGGCAGCTTTATGTTCCTTGGTCCCACAGGTGTAGGTAAGACTGAGCTTGCGAAAACTCTTGCCGAGTGCTTGTTTGACGATGAGCATAACATGGTAAGAATCGACATGACCGAATATATGGAGAAATTCAGCGTGTCTCGTCTTATAGGTGCACCTCCCGGATATGTCGGATATGACGAAGGCGGTCAGCTCACAGAAGCGGTAAGACGGCACCCGTACAGCGTAGTTCTGTTTGATGAGGTCGAAAAGGCACACCCGGATGTGTTCAATATCCTGCTCCAGATACTCGATGACGGCAGAATTACCGACAGTCAGGGTAGAGTAGTTGACTTCAAGAACACTATAATCATACTCACCTCAAATATCGGCAGTCAGTACCTGCTTGACGGAATCACAGACGATGGTGAGATAAGCGTTGACGCAAGAGCAAAGGTAATGGCAGACCTCAGAGCTTCCTTCAGACCGGAGTTCCTTAACAGACTTGACGAGATGATAATGTTTAAGCCTCTCACAAAGGATAACCTTGGCGGAATTATTGAAAATCTCCTCAGCGGACTGAGAAAACGTCTTGCTGACAGAGGTGCAGGTGGTCTCAAACTCGAAGTTACCGATGAAGCAAAGAGCGTGATAATCGAAAACGGCTATGACCCCGTATACGGAGCAAGACCTCTCAAGAGATATCTCCAGGGAACTGCCGAAACCCTCATCGCAAAGGAAATACTTGCAGGAAATCTCGATACAGGTGCAACACTTGTGCTTGATACACAGAATGGTGAACTTACCTGCCATCCCGTGTATGACCCTGAAATAAAGTAAAATAACAATATCGCCCGTACATTTCATGTCAAATATATGGGCGGTGTTTTTATATAGTTCAAAAAATAACAAAGAATAAACCCTGCCTTTTGCGGTATAATAAAAATAAAAAAGGAGACAAATATGTGTACAGCAGCAGTATATAAAACAAAAGACCTGTATTTCGGGCGAAATCTTGATTATGAAGTGTCGTTTGGAGAGAGCGTGGCGGTAACTCCGAGAAATTATGTGTTCGAGTTTACCGAGTGCGGACGTTACGAACACCACTACGCAATGATAGGAATGGCTCATGTCAGCTGCGGATATCCCTTGTATTACGATGCGGTGAATGAGTGCGGACTTTGCATGGCAGGACTTAATTTTGCGAAAAGTGCGGTGTATCATTCGTCGTTCGACGGAAAAATCGGTGTTGCACAGTATGAGTTCATTCCGTTCATACTTGCGAGATGTGCAAACGTGAGAGAAGCCGTAGATGTGTTGTCGGGAATTACAATTACGGACACAGCGTTCGGTAGCTTTCCTCCGTCAAAGCTACATTGGATTATAGCAGACCGTGACGAGTGCATAGTTGTCGAATCTACCGCAGACGGACTTCATGTGTACGAGAACAAAGCAGGGGTGCTTACAAACGAGCCACCGTTCTCGATACAGCAGTTTTCGCTGAACAACTATATAAACCTTTCTCCGAGACCGCCGAAAAACGAGCTTCTTCCGAATATTCCGCTTGACGAATACAGCCGTGGCATGGGAGCTATTGGACTGCCGGGAGATCTTTCGTCACAGTCGAGATTTGTCCGTGCGGCATTTGTTCGAGCAAATTCAATGTCGGAGTCCGGTGAAAAGGAGAGCGTCAGTCAGTTCTTCCACATTCTTACGTCTGTTGAGCAGCAGAGAGGGTGCTGTGTTCTTGCAGACGGAAAATGCGAAATCACGCTGTACTCGACCTGCTGTAATGCCGATAAAGGGATATATTACTACACCTCATACGAAAACAGTACCGTCCGTGGTGTAGATATGCACCGTGAGGAGCTTGACTCAACAGAGGTAGTGTCGTATCCAATGACGGATGAAGTGAAGCTTGTAATAAAAAACTGAAACAAAAAAACGCTTTCGATGAATTTACCGAGAGCGTTTTTGTTTTGCAATTAGAATTCGCAGGATTCCTGCCATTCGATATTTGCAACACCGTCATCAGTGAAGCATATCGGCAGAACTACATATGAGGAAGTGAAGTATTTTTCGCCGCCGCCACCCCATCTGTCACCGAAATAGAGGTATACTACTTCTCCGTTTTCCTTAGTGTAGGGGAGAACGAATGCAGGCTGTGATCGGTATGTAGTATTGTCCCCGAAAAGGGTCATGAGGGAGTATCTTCCGTCGGGAGCATCACTCATGGCACACTTACCCTGGTTCGGAGCCCATCCTGTGCAGTGAGAGGAGAGAAGATAGTATCTGTCGTTGTCAGGACGATAGAACATAGCAGGAGCTTCACGATATTCGCCCTGGAACAGTGTTCTTACGTGTGCATCTACGTTAAGGTAGTCATCGGTAAGTCTGTATACGGCAAGGTCTGCGTTTTCACGTGAAGCTGAGATGAAGTATGCGTCGCCTGTCTTGGGGTCATGGAAAAGTGTGCAGTCACGTGACATATTTCCGAACGGATTGAAGCTGCCACGGTATGTGAATTCTCCGTCGGGAGTTTTTGATGTAGCAATGCAAATGCGAGCCTCACCGTAGTGTATGCCGTTTTCGTAGTGAGCCCACATAACAAATGTATCGGTGAGTTTGTTGTAAAGAACTTTCGGACGTTCGATATTTACCTTACGATTTTCTTCTTTCTGGAAAATTGTGGGGTCGGTGTGTAATGCGATGTATTCAAATTTGGATTCTGTGGTAAGGCAGTGTGAACGGAACTCCCAGTTTACAAGGTCACGTGAGCGATATACGGATACATAAATGTTGTCACGTCTGTCCTCTCCGTACCAGTAATACCAACCATTGTGAGATATAATATGACCACCGTGTGCGTGAATTTCATTTCCGTCAGTATCATGCCAGATGGTGCCATTCTGCTGCATTTTCATTGTCGATTCCTCCGTTTTTTTGATTTTTAACATTATAACATAATGTTAAAGAAAATGCAACCCATAAAGCAGTGCATAACTAACAAAAAAAGAATTTTTGGGAAAGTAGTATGGCGTTATGTATATAATTGTGTTATAATAAGAATATAATGAATGAAGTGTACTATTTTTACAGTTATGCCGTCATTTCTGCAACACATTTGTAGAAGTGGTTACTCTATGCTTCCCAAGGTGATGATGGCACACTTTAAATAGTGAGGTGATGTATAAATTTGATAACATCCCGTGAGAAGAAAAAAACTATACAGACTCTAATTATTAACAATAAGGAGAATAAGACAATGAAGAAACGTATATTTTGTACATTGATGGCAGTGCTTATGATTTTCAGCACTCTGTCAATAAGCGTTTTTGCGGATGAAGAGAAACATATCCAGATTAACAATGAAGCGGCTCTTGTTGCTTTTGCAGCATCCGTAAAAAATGGTACATATGATGGTAAAGAAGTAGTAGAGCTTGGTTACGATATTAATGCTCTTCCTGAAAACTGGGAGGGAATCGGTAATGCAGACCATCCTTTCAGCGGTAAATTTGACGGTAACGGTCACTGCGTCACAGAAGCTGTTTCAAAAGCTCTCTTTGGTAATATTGATGCAGAAAAAGCAAAAATAGAAGGATTCTATATTGGTATAAACCCCACAGTACCCGAATGCACACACAATAAAAGAGATTTTGCTCCCGCAACAAATAAGACTCACTATGTAGTTTGCAAAGACTGCAAAATGGTAACATTGGTTCAGTATTGTACGTTAGGAGATGCTTCTGATTGCTGGTGCGGTAATAAAAAGCCTACACAGAATCCCGAAGTACCCGAAAATCCCGAAAAACCTAGCAAGCCTAACGTAGATAAGTCCACTCTCAAGTTCAATTTTGACATAGCTTGTCTCCGCAGACAGGTATTTACCATCAAGGCTGAGAAGAACGAGGGCGGTAAAGTAAGCAACTTTGGTAAGACAGGTAAGTCTACTGTAAAATGGGGTTGCTCCAAGACCTACACCATTACTCCCAATGACGGATACGTTGTTGCTGATGTTCTCGTTGACGGTGTAAGCGTTGGTGCGGTTGAAAAATACACATTCAAAAAGGTTACCGAAAACCACAAGATTGAGGTCATTTTCGAAATAGCTGAATAATTTCACTTTTTAGTGAGAACCTCATTTAACTAAATAAAAAAGCAGAGACTTTGAAGTAATTTCAGTCTCTGCTTTTTGTTTTGCTTTATTTCTTGCCGAGTGCTTCTTTAAGCGTTCTCCAACCGAGCATTGCACATTTTACTCTTGCCGGCATATGTGAGATATCACGGAGTGCGGACGCTTCTTCGAGTGATTCAATCTCGTCCTCTGAGGCTTCTCCACGTATCATCTTCATGAATGTTTCACCTATTTTCAGTGCCTCATCCTTCTTCATGCCGATTATCATACCGAGCATTATGTCTGCCGATGCCTGAGATATCGCACAGCCGTCTCCGATAAATGCTCCGTCCACTATCTCGTCTCCCTCAACCTTGAGCTTGAGCTGTATTGTATCGCCGCAGCTGGGGTTAACTCCATCAAGTACGATGTCT
>CAYTLG010000130.1:0-5274 GCA_964438725.1 uncultured Ruminococcus sp.
CTTCATCCACGGACGCTGCTCAAAGGGTACGATGTCGGAAGGAATTTCAACATAGGTTTCGTATTCTTCGGAGAACTTACCGCTGCGGTTTCCGTTCCAGAAATATGTTACGTGGCCGTACTTCTGTGTTTCGGAGATTGCGTACTGGGATATCTTCATGTCAGCGAGATATTCACCCATTGTGTTTGTGATTTCCGGAGGAGAAACGAGGTATCTTGAAGGAATATGGAGGTCTCCGTCATATTCGAGCATACCGGAGTAAACTACGTTCGGAACTCTTACTCTGTCGAACTTGTCGAAGTCTGCACCACCCTCAAATGCCTTGGAGATTTCGATAGCACGGTCGCCTCTGAAGTTGAAGAATACAACGGAGTCACCGTCATTGATTGTACCAACGGGCTTGCCATCCTCTGCAATAACGAAAGGAGGAAGATCCTGGTCGATAACCTTTGTTTCAGCTCTGTATGTTTCAACAGCTTCGTGAGCGGATGCAAAATATCTTCCCTCTCCGAGAACGTGAGTCTTCCAGCCGAGGTCTACCATTCCCCAGTTAGCTTCGTATCTGTCCATAGTAATGTTCATTCTGCCGCCGCCGGATGCAATCTTGATGTTGCAGTTTTCGTCGGAAAGCTGTGCAATGAACTCTTCAAAGGGATCAATATAGTCAAGAGCTGTGGTTTCACCAACGTCACGACCGTCAAGAAGAATGTGGAGACGGATGTTTGCAACGCCCTCTTCCTTTGCATGAACGAGCATAGCCTTGAGGTGGTCGATGTGGGAGTGTACGTTACCGTCGGAGAAAAGACCGATGAAGTGAAGTGTGGAGGAGTTGTCCTTTACATTGCTTACAAGGAGCTTCCATGTATCGGAGGTAAACATCTTGCCGGATTCAATAGAGTTGGAAACGAGCTTTGCACCCTGAGCAAATACCTGACCGCTTCCGAGAGCGTTGTGACCTACCTCGGAGTTACCCATGTCGTCATCGGAAGGGAGACCTACGGCAGTACCGTGAGCCTTGAGTGTGAGCATAGGATAGTTTGCCATAAGCATATCAAGAGTCTGTGTCTTTGCGAGCTTTACGGCATTAGCTTCGGATTCGGGAGCAATACCTACACCGTCCATGACGATGGTAAGCACAGGTCTGATTGGTGTGCTGTCGAGTTTTTTAAGTGTTTTCATTTGAATATCCTTCTATTTTAAAGTAAATTTGGTAAACCTATTCAGTCGTGTATCGTACTGTGCAGATTGAGAACGTCAAGCCCCGCACGTTGAGCCATTCGATATGTCTGACCCGAACCGCTGGCCACCGCCCCATTATAGTATGCCACACAGAACGATGAAATGTCAACCATATATTGATTTCTTTTTTTCATACAGTCATCGGTATGCACATCTGAGATATACTCAATAGCAGTAGCATATCCCTTTATCATACGATAATCACGGATAAGCTCGATATCACGCCATTTTTCGGTTTGATTAACGCACGGCAAAGCAAGTATAAGCTCGGCTCCGCTTCCATCCTTAATTGAACGTATGACGGCCTTTTCGGCAAGCATATCGAACCCCATTGCACCTCCGCAGACGAAATATTTGTACCCATCCTCGAGCAGGCACTGTATCGTAAAGTCAAGCAGTGAGGGCAACTCCTGTACATCGTCAGTTCTGATATGTCGGTGTCCCGTAAAACAGCAGGTGTTATCACGGTTCATCATTTCAGGAAGTGGCGTTGATATATCGTTTTTATACAAATCAGTCATTGCTTTCCCCGCTGCCATAGCACGTTCGATGCGGTTGACAACAGAACGGCTGTATGATAAAATTACTGTACTATGATATTATATCACATTATGGCGGTATTTGGTATGGTATGCTTGATTTTTCATGATAAAAAAATTGAAAACTTTTTGTTATCTGCGACTGAACTGCTGTGCTGTGACTCTACGACTGACAAAAACACTGTATCAGGGGTGTATTTTTGCGACAGTGCCTCACTTGACGAGGTTTCGACTATTACAAAGGAAAGTGAAGCTGTGGTCGTACTTGTGTCACGTGACAAATCTGAGAGAAAGCTATGCACAGGCGGCATGATTTTTCTCCCATACCCGTTTCAGATAAGCACACTCATGTCGATTCTCGGCGGCGGTGTTGCATCATCCTCACTAGACCCCTCACTTGAGTTTGACCGTGAAAGCTGTACTGTAACACTCGGAAAAAGCTCTGTCACACTGACCGAACGTGAGTGTCGTCTGTTTGAGTTTTTGCTTACTCACTCAGGCGAATGCGTATCACGTGAGGAAATATGTGAAAATGTATGGGAACGGCAGACCGAAACAAACGTAGCCGACGTATACATAAGCTATCTCCGAAAAAAACTTACACCAATTCTCGGCGGCGGTGCAATACGTTCGGTCAGAGGACAGGGATATATACTCGATATATAAAGTTATTTTTCCTGAAAAACGTAAAAAAAGGTTTACTTTTTCACATCATCGCTATATAATGTATTATGTGGGAAATTGTTCTCACATATGTATTACTTTTAACAGAACAGGAAACATCATGTCCGATAAATATAATTTCACAAAACGCAAGCTCGGTAAGCTGTTCCGCACTGTATCGGAAATAGGCGAGGACGTTGATTCAATTATGGCTCGTGACCCTGCCGCAAAAAACCGTACCGAAGTAGTTCTGCTCTACTCCGGCTTTCACGCACTTCTTATGTATCGTATTTCCCATTCAATGAACAAAAATGGAATGGAGATACCCGCACGTGCCGTTTCACAGTTTGCAAAATTCCTCACAGGAATTGAGATACACCCCGGTGCTGAAATAGGTAAGGGACTTTTCATAGACCATGGTTCGGGAGTAGTCATCGGAGAAACAGCAATAATCGGTGACAACTGCACCATATATCAGGGTGTAACTCTCGGTGGTACCGGTAAGGACGTAGGAAAGCGTCATCCCACACTCGGAAACAATGTAATGATAGGTGCCGGTGCCAAGCTCCTCGGAAACTTCACTGTCGGAGACAACTCCAAAATTGCTTCCGGTGCGGTAGTTCTTACCAATGTACCTGAAAACTCCACCGCTGTCGGTATTCCCGCTCATGTAGTCAAAAAGAACGGCGAAAAGGTCGTACCTGCGGAAGAAAAATGCAA
This sequence comes from uncultured Ruminococcus sp., assembly GCA_964438725.1. GTDB lineage: Bacteria > Bacillota > Clostridia > Oscillospirales > CAG-272 > UMGS1696. Next base: position 3,162 of record CAYTLG010000130.1, read on the forward strand.
CTGTTGCGACCTTGACCAGGTTAATATTCCCGACCCTGTCGAGATAGAGTTCGAGGGACTTGCAAAAAGAGTTGCATATCTTGAAAATCTTCTTGCCGTTGAAAAAACAGACTGCGAAAAGAACGATGCTGAATAACGAAAGGAGAATAGCTTTTGAAATGCCCAAATTGCGGACGTGAGATTACCGAAAATGACAAGTTCTGCAAATACTGCGGCTGTTATCTCTCCTCCGCCGAACAACTACCGACGTACAAAATTGATATGAATCCGCCTCCCGTGCAAAAAAGCCGTTTCAGAGATGGATTCCGTGCGATACTGTTTTGTTTTATGCTCGTGTTCGTCCTCTTCGGCTGTCAGTCATGCGTAACATCAGGCTACACAGTCTCGCTGATGTCCTCGTCATTTGCATCTTTTACCTCTCCTGAGTCTATGGAAAAGCTCATGGAGGATACTCTGAACGCAGTCCTTGACAACACAACAATGATTCTGTTCATATCGAACCTGCTAACGGTATTCATCCTCTGCGTTATATTCAGAATGAGAGGTCGTGACCCCCGTGCTGAAGTTTCGGCTTACACGGTAAATCCGTTCAGAATCCCTACATTTGCACTTTACGGACTAGTGCTGAACGTGTTCGTTTCGATAACACTTTCTTACCTTCCGTTGTCTGACTCACTTATTGAACAGTTCAACGCCTCATACGAAAGCATAAGCACCTTCTCAACTCCGCTTGAGCTTGCATTCACCATTCTCAGTGTAGCTGTTGTTACGGGTATCGCAGAAGAACTTGTTTTCCGTGGTGCCGCCATGAAGAGACTTATCCCCGTTTTCGGTAAAGGTATGTCCGTTGTAATAACCGCACTTATATTCGGTATGTCACACGGAACCCCGATAGCTATGGGATATGCTTTTGTAATAGGTCTTTTGTTCGGATATATGTATGTCTCCTACGGCTCGATAGTTCCAAGCCTTGTGTGTCACATATTCTTCAACCTGACCTCATACATTCTCCCCTACGCACCCGACTACACCATTATTTTCATATATATTATTTCAGCGTCACTCCTTATTCTTCTTTCGTATCGAATCTTCGTCCGCAGACCTGTGTTCTCCGATGTTGTATACGACCGTGATGAACGCATTCCGCAGATAAACGAACGTGAAAAAGAAATAGTATCGACACTCAAAACCATGCAAAGAACGGGCGAAATGGACAGTGACGATATGCTTGAGCTTATGGAAGCATGGGAAGAAAACCGTAACTCAATCAAAAACAATAAGAAAAAATCTAACAAAAAGGATAAATAAAAATGAAGCTGTACAATTCACTTACACATACAAGAGACGAGTTTGTTACTCACGAACCCGGTAAATGCTCTATGTATACCTGCGGTCCTACCGTATACCACTTCGCACACATCGGTAATCTCCGCACATACATCATGGAGGACGTTCTCGACAAATACCTTCGTCACACGGGACTTGATGTAACACGCTGCATGAACATCACCGACGTTGGACACCTCACAAGCGATGCCGATACAGGTGAGGACAAGATGCTCAAGGGTGCAAAGCGTGAGCATAAGACCGTCATGGAGATAGCACAGTTCTACACCGATGCGTTCTTTGCCGACTGTGAAAAGCTCAACATAAAGCGTCCCGAAATAGTTGTTCCCGCAACCTCATATATTCCTCAGTTCATCGAAATGGTACAGCGTCTCCTCGACAAGGGCTATGCCTACATCGCAGACGGAAACGTATATTTTGACACATCAAAGCTCGATGAATATTATGTATTCAACAAGCATGATGCAGAGGACCTTGAAGTCGGAGTTCGTGACGGTGTTGAAGAGGACAAGGCAAAGAAAAACAAAGCCGACTTCGTTCTCTGGTTCACAAAATCCAAGTTCGATGACCAGGAACTCAAGTGGGACAGTCCGTGGGGTGTAGGATATCCCGGATGGCACATCGAATGCTCCGCAATTTCCGTAAACAACCTCGGTGAATATCTCGACCTCCACTGCGGTGGTATCGACAACGCATTCCCCACCACACAAACGAAATTGCACAAAGTGAAGCATACCTCGGTCACAAGTGGTGTTCTCAGTGGTTC
>CAYTLG010000131.1:0-5236 GCA_964438725.1 uncultured Ruminococcus sp.
TAAACAATATGCTTCGTGCTGAATGCTACAAGCAGAGAATGGAGAAGGGTCTTTCATTCCTTGAATTTAACTATATGATAATGCAGTCTTACGACTTCTACTATCTCTTCAAGAACTATGATTGTAACCTCGAATTTGGTGGAGATGATCAGTGGTCCAATATGCTCGGTGGTACTGAACTTATCAGACGTAAGCTCGGTAAAGATGCAAATGCTATGACAATCACGCTTCTCACCGACTCACAGGGTAAGAAGATGGGTAAGACTGCCGGAAACGCTGTATGGCTCGACCCGAACAAGACATCTCCATTCGACTTCTATCAGTACTGGAGAAATGTTGCTGACGCAGACGTACTTAAATGCATCCGTATGCTCACATTCCTCCCGATTGAACAGATCAACGAAATGGATAGCTGGGAAGGAAGTCAGCTCAATACCGCAAAGGAAATCCTTGCATATGAGCTTACCAAACTTGTTCACGGTGAAGAAGAAGCAGAAAAAGCTCAGGCTGCTGCAAAGGCTCTGTTCGCTCAGGGTTGTGTAAATACAGAAAATATGCCTACAACTACACTTACTGATGAAGACTTCACAGATGGCAAGATCACTGTTATTGATATGCTTCTTAAGTCTGCACTTTGCTCCTCTAAGAGTGAAGCAAGAAGACTCATCCAGCAAGGCGGTGTGTTTGTGGGTGATGTTAAAGCAGCTTCCGTAGAACATACAGTTGATGCAGCTGATTTTGCGGGAGACGGAATCATCGTAAAGAAGGGTAAGAAAACATTCCACAAGTTTGTAAAATAAATGAGCAAATACAAATATCTTTTGTTTGATGCCGATAATACGCTTTTCGATTTCTCACAAGCTGAATATAACGCTTTTGGAAAGACTTGTGCATATTTTAAAGTACCTTTTTCAGATGAGTTGTATAAAGCATATTCTGTTATAAATGACGGTCTATGGAAACAGTTGGAAATCGAAAAAATTACGCTTGATTTTCTTAAAGTTGAACGTTTCAGACAACTACTCACAGAGAAACTTGACTTTTCAAATTCCACAGATACATTCACAGTAGCGAAAAAATGGCGTGATATGTATATGGATAGTTTGTCAGAACAGTCTTCTCTTATCGAAGGTGCCTACGATGTATGTAAATCACTGTTCGGAAAATACAAAATGTATATAATAACGAACGGAATTGGCAGCATACAAAAGCGTCGATTTACACCGTCGGAGATATATCCGTTTTTTGCTGGAATGTTCATCTCTGAAGAAATTGGGGTAGCAAAGCCGTCAACCAAGTATTTTGATTATGTTCTGAACTCGATTGGGGATAATGAACGCAGCAAATACATTGTTATCGGAGACTCTCTTACATCTGATGTTGACGGGGCTATAGGTTACGGACTTGATATCTGCTTTTACAACCCAAAGAAAAAGTCAACTGACGGAAGAACAGTGACGTATGATATTGATAAACTGTCTTCTCTCTTAGATATTCTTGCATGAGGTAAATATGACTGATAATTATTCTACATTTATCGCTCACATAGATGAATACAACAACACACATACTGAGTCGATTGAAATAAAGGCAAATGAACCAATGAGCCGTCATACCTCGTTTAAAATCGGTGGAAATGCGGATATGTATATCATTCCTCATAGTGCAGATGCTCTTTGTGAATGTATAAAGCTACTTAATAGTAACAAAATCAAGCCATATTTTCTCGGTAATGCAACAAATGTGCTTTTTGATGACGAAGGATTCAGCGGTGCTGTTGTTTCTCTTTCAAAATTGGCGGATATAACTATTGATGGTACATCTATAAAAGCTGGGGCAGGTGCTTCGCTCAATCTTCTTTGTAAGACAGCACGTGATCACTCTCTTACCGGACTTGAATTTGCATATGGTATCCCCGGAAGTGTAGGCGGAGCTGTTTATATGAATGCCGGTGCTTACGGTGGTGAGATGTCGCTTGTTCTCAAGGAAAGCACATACCTCGACATAAATGATATGTCTATTCATACCATTGATAATGCAGCACATAATTACGGATATCGTGAAAGCATATACAGACACAACGATTATATTATTCTCTCAGCGGTTTTTGAGCTAAAAAATGGTGAAACTGCGTCGATTAATGATGCCATGAATGACTTTATGAATCGCAGAATCACCAAACAACCACTTGAATATCCCAGTGCCGGAAGTGTATTCAAACGCTATCCGGGTCGTTACACAGGTCAGATGATAGAAGAATGTGGACTCAAAGGGTACTCCATAGGTGGTGCAGAGGTTTCAGAAAAACACGCAGGATTTATCATTAACAAAGGAAATGCTACATCAGCTGATGTTTTAAACCTTATCGAATATATACGCGAGAAAGTATATGAAAAATTCGAGTGTCGAATAGAGTGTGAAGTAATACACGTAAAATAATGGAATCATTTTCTAAAACTGCAAAAAATCAACTTGGAACAATCGAAGTTAAAAAGAAATGCTGTCGTTTCACACTGAACACCATAATCAGTGATGGTTTTACAAACAGTGTATATGACAAGTGTTTGTGTGATGGTTGTAAAACTGTGTTTTTGCGTGAGTTATTTATAAAATCAGGCTCAGTTACAGATCCAACAAAACAGTACCATCTTGATTTTTCATTTAAAACAGAAGAAGAGTGTGATGTAGCCGAAAAAGTACTTCTTGAACTTGGATTTGACTTTCGCAGAACCATGCGTAGACAAAGATACGTGCTGTATATAAAGGAAAGCTCTGCTATTGAAGATTTTCTTGTATACATGGGTGCACAGGGAGCTGCTTTTGAAGTTATGAACTCAAAAATTGTCCATGAGTTTAATAATTCTGTGAATCGTCAGGTAAACTGTGATACAGCAAACATAGAGAAACAGCTTGCATCAGTAAAGAAGTACTCAGAAGCTATAAAAACTCTTAAACGATGCGGAAAACTCGATACACTTTCTGATGAGCTACGTGAAACGGCACGTATACGCCTTGAAAACGAACAACTCTCACTTGCTGACCTTGGGCAATTGCTTGACCCTCCTGTTTCCAAATCAGGAGTAAGGCACAGACTCGATAAGATTCTCTATTATGCACAATCAATGAAGTAAACTATGGAGGAAATATGTCATTCGTCCATCTTCATCTTCACAGTGAATACAGTCTGCTTGACGGAGCTTGTCGTATTGCGGATATTCCCAAAGCTGCGAAACTTGCAGGACAAAATGCTGTGGCAATAACTGATCACGGGGTAATGTACGGTGCAGTTACATTTTACAAAGCCTGTAAATCCGAAGGTATCAAACCAATAATCGGTTGTGAAGTATATGTTGCCAGACGAAGTATGTATGATCGTGAAAAAGAGTACGACGCAGGCAACTCACACCTCATACTTTTAGTGAAAAATAAAAAAGGCTGGGAAAATCTTATATACCTTGTTTCAAAAGGATATACCGATGGATTTTACTCCAAGCCTAGAATAGACACCGAGCTTCTCGAACAACACACCGAGGGGCTTGTTTGTCTGTCTGCGTGTCTTGCCGGATATATTCCACGCTGCATAATTGCTGGAGAATATGACAAGGCAGAAGAATATGCTCTGCGACTTGATAAAGCCTTTGGGCGAGGTAATTTTTATCTTGAACTTCAGGATCATGGATTAAGCGATGACCCTATTGTTTGTGAGGGTATTAAAAATCTTTCTGAAAAGACCGGTATACCTATGGTCGCAACAAATGATGTTCACTATATAAAAAAAGCCGATGCTGAGACCCAAGCTATACTTTTATGCATTCAAACCAATAATGTTATAACTGATGGAAAACCATTTGGATTTGAAACAAACGAGTTCTACTATAAGAATACAGATGAAATGACACGTCTGTTTTCTGCCTATGATGGAGCTGTCGAAAATACTCAGAGAATAGCTGATATGTGCAATTTTGACTTTGAGTTCGGCAATACTAAACTTCCACGCTATAAACCTGAAAACGGAATGAAACCGGATGAATATCTGAGGTATCTTGCGTATCAGGGACTTGAGAAAAAATCAGCCGATGGTCATATAGAGTTCAGTGAAAAATATACTTGTGAGAAGTATATAGATCGAATTGAATATGAGCTTGGCATAATCTCAAAAATGGGTTACAGCGAGTATTACCTAATAGTATGGGACTTCATCCATTATGCCAAAAGTCGTGATATACCGGTAGGTCCCGGCAGAGGATCAGGTGCCGGTTCAATTGTGGCATATCTTGTCGGGATAACCGATATTGATTCGCTTAAATTTGATTTACTATTTGAGCGATTTCTTAATCCCGAACGAGTTAGTATGCCTGACTTTGATACCGATTTCTGTTATGACAGAAGAGACGAAGTTATTGACTATGTTAGAGAAAAATATGGCAGTGACCACGTATCTCAGATAGTGACATTCGGTACACTTGCGGCAAGAGCAGCTGTCCGTGATGTTGGACGAGCCTTAGGAATGTCATATAATGATGTTGATGCAGTTGCCAAGAAGATACCTCAGGAGATGCATATAACGCTAAGCGCCGCCATGAAGAATGACGAACTGAAAGAAATGTATGACTCCGATGCGAAAGTAAGACAGCTTATCGACACGGCCGCAGCGATTGAAGGAATGCCACGTCATGCTTCTACTCACGCAGCAGGGGTCGTGATAACCGAAAATGAAGTTACGTCATATGTTCCGGTATCTGTTAACAATGGAGTGATTGTAACTCAGTTTGACATGGATACAATAGCCGAACTGGGGCTGCTTAAATTTGACTTTCTCGCACTCCGTTATCTTACAATAATCAAAAATGCCGAAGATCAGATACATGAAAGCCAACCTGATTTCGATATTACAAAAGTAGACATATCTGACAAAGCGACTTACGATACTATTTGTGCAGGTCAATGTAACGGCGTATTTCAGTTGGAATCAACAGGAATGAAACAAATGTTGACTCAGCTCAAGCCTCGAACATTGGAAGATATCATAGCTGCCATAGCTTTGTATCGTCCCGGACCTATGTACTCAATTCCGAAATATATCGAAGCTCGTCACGATAAATCAAAAATTCAATATTGCACCCCTCTTCTCGCTCCAATACTTGATATAACTTATGGTTGTATCGTATATCAGGAACAGGTCATGCAAATCTTTCGTGAAATTGCCGGTTATTCATTTGGTCATGCTGATGTAGTA
>CAYTLG010000132.1:0-1827 GCA_964438725.1 uncultured Ruminococcus sp.
AACAAAGCTATCTGTTCTTTGAGCGCAGTGCAAGCCAAACCGGAAATCAGCTGGGGCGGTGGTTTGTGGAACGGCGGACGGACGCATAATGCGGATTACGCTTTCTGCTATTGACCGCGATTCCTTGTGTTTTATCGCATCTTCCCGTTTTTCCGCCAATGAACTTCCAACTGCTCCTTGATATAGGTGTTGTTCAACCAGAAGCACTGCTTGGGCATATGGCGTCCATCGGGAAGCTCACGTGTATCCATAGAGTCTTTAGCGTGAGGCCGGACATGCGATACTCGATTCTCGCTGGCCTTTGGAAGGTTGTTGAAGGTCCGTTTGCCAGATGTTCTGAACTGGACTCCTTCTCGCAAGATTTTGGAAGTGCGTTCCCAGACCTTCTGTACTTCGTCCAAATCTTGATTAGGGATATTCCAGAATACCAGGTCGTCAAAAATCAATTTTCCGTACTGATTGAATCGGAACACGACGAACAGAAACTTGGTTTCATCGAACATAGCCTTTAAATCACTATCTTCCCAGGTGCCGGCGGCAACAGCTTTGAAGTCGAAAGCAGGGAAAGACATGCTTTCGGTTATGGATCCATCGTGATTTACACGGATGGTCTTAGGGACGATGTTTGCTTTCTGAAATTCATCGGTTGCAGTGATTTTTCCTTCAATGCCAAGCATTCTGGCCAGGAGCAGTTCATTGACATTCTTAGCCGTGGTCGTGAGTCCAAACATGGAAGCAAGCTCTGCTTGGGCCTTCCCAAAGTAAGGACGAACTTTGTTGAGGATATAAGTCTCGAATCCACCTGCACGAAGAAGCGTGGGATCCTTAACGATATGCTCATCTGTTTTCGTGCCAAAAATATAATTGTTCAGTACATATGTCATATAGGACTGCTTCAGTGAGAAAGCACGCTGCTTGGCGAGAATGTCAGAAAAAGGCTGGGGACGCATAGAAGAAGCATTCGCGCCTTTGGTGCAAGCGCCTAAGTAAAGAGTATCACCTTCTGACAGTTCATGGGCCAGCCCAGCTCGAATCTTTCCGACGATAGTTTCCCAGTCCTTCTCGATGATGATAAGATCCTCAGTTGGAAAGCTAAAGAGAGTGGCCTCATCGATTGTAAAGTCACCTTTGCTAACACCCTCCCTATGCTCATAGGACATCAGAAGCATTGTGTTACATTTTTTCCAGAAACTGCTGGTCTCGAAGGTTAGCTTGTACTCTTCCATGTAATTGATGATGTTACAGACCAGGCGTTCCTTTGCGCGGATACCCTTGGAGGTACGAGTGTAGGGGGTAGCTTTTAACTCAACACCGGCTTCAGCAAAATCTGCAGCAGATTCACTATTGATACCATAGCCGAACCAAGATTCTTCCAGGACGCTGCCAACGGCACCTTTACCTGTTCCCAGGCGGCTGGTTTTGTCTATGTCCCGTAAAGGAATGCCGATAGCCTCACGGCCGCGTGCAAGGACTTCTTCTTTTGTACGATACAGTCTTTCTGCCATGATATAAGAGCCTCCATTCCAGAAAAAAGCCAAAATACCCCTTGATCTTTTTGGATTTGTATGCTATAATGCAGTGAGCATAAAGCGACATATATAAATTATATCACATTTTTTGTATTCGCACAATAGATGCATATATAAGACCGTAAAAAATGCTTTAAAGAAAAGGTGGAAAACCATATGAAAAAAACAGTTTGTGAGTTGTTTGCGGGAGTAGGCGGCTTTAGACTAGGGTTGGAGAAGGCTTCTCCAGAATGGGATACTGTATGGTTTTCGCAGTGGGAACCCGGGAAGGCCAAGCAATGGGCGCACGATTGTTATG
>CAYTLG010000132.1:1927-5207 GCA_964438725.1 uncultured Ruminococcus sp.
TGACATCGCTAACGTCAAAAAAGATGGTATACCAAACCACAATTTGCTGGTCGGTGGTTTCCCTTGTCAGGACTATTCTGTAGCCCGCTCTTTGTCTGGCAGCGCTGGAATCGAAGGCAAAAAGGGTGTTCTTTGGTGGCAGATTCGTGACATTCTGGAAGTCAAGAAAGCACCGTTTGCACTGTTTGAGAACGTTGACAGACTGCTGAAGTCTCCGGCCTCTCAGCGCGGTCGTGACTTTGGTGTCATCTTGGCTTGCTTGGCAAATTTGGGATACTCTGCTGAATGGCGTGTAATCAACGCCGCTGATTATGGAGCAGGACAGCGTAGACGCCGTACATTCATTTTTGCATATCGAAACGATACCAAGTATGCCGAGCGTATGACAAGCGATATCGATAGTATTCTTTCACGCACCGGTTTTTTCGCCTCCACATTCCCTGTTGAGCCTGAAATCAATGTTACCCATACTGATATTGACTATCAGGATATTCCAGAAGTATCAGCAAAGTTCAAGTTCGCCTTTGAGAATACGGGCTATATGAAAGAGGGCATCGTGTATACGGCACGTACGACCCCTATTTATGAGAAACCCACTCCCTTGAGTGAGCTGCTGGAAACAGATGTCCCTGAAAAGTACTATTTGGGCGACCAGTTGGAAAAGTGGAAGTATTTGAAGGGTGCAAAAAAAATCCTTCGCACCAGCAAGACCGGCCATCAGTATACTTTCTCTGAGGGCCCCATTGCGTTCCCAGATCCTATTGACCTGCCTGCACGGACGATGTTGACTTCTGAATCTTCTGTAAATAGAAGTACCCATGTTATCTGTGACCCTCAAACCAATCGGCTCAGACTCATCACCCCTATGGAAGCAGAACGCATTCAGGGCTTCGAAGATAACTGGACTGATTCCGGTATGCCTGAGAAATTCCGATATTTCTGCATGGGAAATGCCCTAGTTGTTTCCATGGTTACCAGAATGGGCAATACCCTGAATACAATTTTTGACAACGAATGATTAGTATAGCAGAAGCAGCAGAGCATCGTGCCCTGCTGCTTTGTTGTCATAATTTCTGGTACCATTCGATGAAGAGTGTCCGCTGACGGCCTTCGTACCATTCTTTGGAGACCAAGACTTGGGTATTACCGAATGTAAATGGCGTGCTCCAGAAGCGAACATATCTCCCGTCTGGCCCTTTGGTGTCTGTTTTTCCGGGGATATATCGTTTCATGAATGCCTTTTCAGTATGAAAAACGGTTTTTGTCCATTCCGGCGTACACATTGCAGAAATCGTTTTGTCATCGAACGTATATCCACTCTCGCTTAATGCTGACATGGCCAGCCTAACAAATTGTCCGATTGGTAAATGGGAGTCTGGGAGAGTGGGGACTCTTCTTTGTGATGAATGGAGGATATCAGGCTTCTTACAGACTGAAGGGGCCGTAGCGGAGGTCGCTCTATCAAAAATCTTGTATCCCAGAACACCTAAAATGAGTTCTGCATAATCAGCAAATTCGTCAAGCTCACTTTCTTTTTCTTCGGTAATGTTTCCAGGGCTTGGGTCATTTGCATTTCGTACGTCATACCGGCCAGCAGTAATAGCCATATTACAAAAACGATGCTCCAAGAAGCTAAGTTCGGTCGGTCCAAATGAGTTGTTAGATGTTGTAAAAACAACTGCTTCTGTCCAGTAATTTTTATCAGGGTTTTTATCATGCTCCACCAATCTGGTGAGAATACCACCACCATTTTTGCGGATGCCTGCCTGGCCTATGTATACAGCATTCTTGGGTGACTCCGGGATGTTTCCAAAAAGAAAATATACACTGCTTTGGCTAAGGTCATCTCGTTCCTTGCAAGCAGCAAGCTTAGCCCGAGGAATCTTATATGCTACACCAATCCAATTGGAAATCGTTGCCTTGATTCTGCCATTAGCCTCGCCGTCCATCAGGAAAACATTGATATTTTTTCCTCTTGCCATCGAATCACCCCGAATATACACGAAAAATGTACTATTAATTTTAGCAGCTTGTCGGCTGCCTGTCAATCACATAAGATACTCTCACAGGAGGAGCACAACAAATATCTATACAGCCAACATTTGTACAAGTGCATCAAAGGTAGTTTGCTTAACCAGGGTGTCCAAATCAAAAACTGTCCATCCCGCATGAGTCAGAAGTTCCTCTGAATGCTCATCGGGATGCCGCAAGATGACTATATGTTTGCTGGGAATCGTGATAGCAGCAGAGATGCTTTCTCCTTGAATTCGAATCGAACTATTGAGGCGGTAACCGATGGATTCTTCGGTAAGGGTATTCATGATTTGCTCTCTTCGGTTTACAATTGTTACCAGCCCTCCAGTGGCACTGTAGATTTCATTCAGTGGGCATTTGGCAACACCAAAGCCAGAAATATATCTCTGGAGAAGGGTGGAAAGACTGGTGGTATTGTTAAAATATGAAGAAAGCTGTAACATGGAATCACTGGTTTGAATACGGCCAGAAGAAAGATTACCTTTAATGTAATAGTATTTACTGTCCTCATTTTGAAGCAACATCTCAAAGAAGTATATAAAAGCTTCAAACGAAATCGCAGAACCATCATCAAGTATGATTTCAGGGATGTGCAGATTAAAGGAGTCGCATATTTCGTTGGATAGTACCAATTTATACCAGGAAAGACGTCGTGCTCCAGAAGCAGTTACTGTACCATTTGCGTCAAGTACATAGTAATCGTAGCTTTCCTCTACAGCATCGTGTAATAACATCCTGCCCATGTGAAAAAATAGTGCTGACAGGACTTTGATAATCGCATAGTGGTTATGGGCTAGTCCTTCAACAACACCCCAAAGATCAACAAAAGCCATATCCTTGATGACTGTACCGTTGGCGGTGATTATTTTGGGTCTAAAATCAAAGGGCCGTTGCTTCTCTGAGTTTGCTATAGCGGATTCTTTTCCTGGGAATTGAATCGCGATTTTTTCGCCTATACGCGTTGTAAATAAAACTACGCGTTCTTCTTTTTCGCCGTAGCGCAAGCTATGTTCAGCTTTGGAACGAGCAACTAATGTCTGGAGTTCGTCTACATCTTTTTGCCGTTTGAGTAAAGTATCTGCTGAAACTGTGTTAGGATAGGTGCAACTGAAATGAGCCTCAAGCGCAGGAATACTTAGCATTTGTGTCACTCCATTCATTTTACAAGATATACACCATTATAATACACCCAAAAAACAAAAAAGTATAGAAAATTTTTAGCATAAATGCCTCGATAGCAAAAAGA
>CAYTLG010000133.1:0-5182 GCA_964438725.1 uncultured Ruminococcus sp.
ACGGAAAGTACCGTTACGAAGCAGATAAGAGAGAAAAAGAAGCAAAGAAAAAGCAGCAGGTAATCGAGGTCAAGGAAGTACAGCTTTCGTACAACATTGACGACCATGACTTTGAAACAAAGGTGAACCGTGCGATCAAGTTCCTTCAGGATGGAAACAAGGTCAGAGTAAGCCTCAAGTTCAGAGCCAGAGAAATAACTCATCAGGAAATCGGAAGAGAAAAGCTCGACAAATTTGAAGCTGCCGTTGCTGACTACGGAACTGTTGAAAAGCGTCCCGTTCTCGATGGCAAGCATCTGTTTATGTTTGTCGTTCCGCTGAAAGCAACAGCTAAGTAATTTTGTGCTACTAGTGCGGCTCACGAATTGCGGAAACCGCCATTACTACGACAAATAAGATTTCACCAACCGAAAGGATAAGCAAAAATGGGAAAGATCAAGACACATAAGGCGTCAGCCAAGAGATTTGCAGTTACCGGTACAGGTAAGGTTAAGGTATATCATTCCGATCACCGTCATAACCTCGGTCAGAAGACTGCTAAGAGAAAGAGACACCTCAGAAGCAGCCAGATCCTCAGCCCCGCTATGACAGCTAATGTCAAGAGACTGATCAACAAGGACTGAACCATAAACAAGTAAAGAAAGGATTTAGATAAAATGGCAAGAGTTAAGGGCGCAATGATGACGCGCAAGAGAAGAAATAAGGTCTTAAAGGCTGCAAAGGGTTACTGGGGTTCTAAGAGTAAGCACTTCAAGATGGCTAAACAGGCCGTAATGAAGAGCGGTAACTATGCATACATCGGTCGTAAGCAGAAGAAGAGAGATTTCCGAGCTCTTTGGATCACTCGTATCTCCGCTCAGGCTAAGGTTAACGGCATGAACTATTCTACACTCATGCACGGCCTTAAGGTAGCAGGCGTTGATCTCAACCGTAAGATGCTCTCCGAAATCGCAGTATCTGACAAGGAAGCTTTTGCTGCACTTTGCGAAACAGCTAAGGCTGCTCTTTAATCAATATATAAAAGGGGTGCTCACGTCCTGTGGACACCCTTTATTCATACATAAATGAAAATATATGAATTTATAAACAGGTATAACGCCGAATATATCCGCTCACGCTCAAACCAGTCGTGTGTTACACTCTCAAAGCTCGGCGATAAAAAATATCGTGATGCTGAAGGAATGTATCTCGCCGAGGGTGTAAAGCTGACTCTCGAAGCGTTGAGATATACGGATTGTGAGTGCGTTGTAATCTCATCTTCCGCAGTTTTGAAAAATCAGAAAGCGGAGGAATGTGCATCTGCCGCAAACGAAAAGAACGTCCGCCTCATTGTGTGTGAGGATCAGGTCTTTGAGAAAATATCTACCGAAAAAGCTCCGCAGGGTGTGATATGTGCTGTAAAATATCAGCGTTCGCTCCATGTTTCGGAGAATTTTGGCGTGTGGCAGAGTAATAAAAGATTGCTCATGCTTTCCGAAGTGCGTGACCCCGGTAATCTCGGTACTATCATGAGAACAGCGGAAGCATTGGGCATAGATGGAGTAATTCTCGCAGATTGTGCCGATATATATAACTCGAAGGTTGTCCGTGCAGCTATGGGAACGCTTTTCAGACTTCCCGTGTTTGTTTGTGACAGTGCTGTATCGTGCATAAAAGAAATGCAGGCGTGCGGAAGGCGTACTATCGCTGCGGCTTTGAGTGAAAACAGCCTTACACTTGGTAAATACGAGCTTGAACGCAGTGACTGTGTTATTATAGGGAACGAAGGTCATGGACTTTCCGATGAAATGATATCTGCCGCAGAAAATACGGTCATGATACCTATGGCAGGTAATACCGAAAGCCTTAATGCCTCGTCCGCTGCTTCATGTATAATGTGGGAATACTACCGAGCTTTTAATTGATTTATTGAACTTTTAACAAAGGAGGTCTCCACGGCTGTGAATGACGACAGAAAAATATATTGGATATGGCTTGCCGAGCTTTTCGGTGCAGGCAGTATAACAGCGTCAAGACTCATACAGAAATATTCAGACCCAAAGCTGATATATGAGAATAAAGCTGAGGATCTCCCTTGCGATGACTTCTTTACAGAAAAACGTATCGAAAATATTCGTATGAAGCTGAGAAATGATACTCTTGAGCACGCATACGATATATCGGACAGATGCGACAGACTGGGTATTTCCGTTATAACCCCCGACAGCTTCGATTATCCCGCAAAGCTGAAAACTATACGTGACTTTCCTCTTGTGCTGTATTGCAGAGGTAGAATGCCTGAGAACGTAGAACATTTTCTTTGTGCTGTTGTAGGTACAAGAAATATGACCGACTACGGCAGACGTATTGCATATACCATAGGAGCAGGTGTTGTGCTTGGTGGCGGAGTTATAGTTAGCGGAATGGCACTGGGAGCTGACAGTATGGCTCTAATAGGTGCTTTGGAAGCGGGCGGAAATGTCGTTGCGGTTTTAGGCTCAGGTGTGGATGTAATATATCCTCGTGAGCATAAGGAGCTGTATTCGAGAATAACGGAACAAGGTGCGGTCGTGTCGGAATATCCACCCGGAACTCCACCGTCAGGTAATCACTTCCCGACGAGAAACAGGATTATGAGCGGACTTTCCGATGCCACCGTCGTTGTTGAAGCAGACATGAAAAGCGGTGCATTGATAACGGCACGACTTTGTCTTGAACAGGGAAGAAGGCTTTTTGCAGTTCCAGGTAAAGTCGGTGACAGCGGTGCAGAAGGACCAAACAGCCTCATCAGGGATGGAGCTCTTCCGGTAATGACTCCTGAGGATATCATTGCTGAATTTGCACATGACTACCGCAAGACCCTTAGCGTGGACAGAACTCATTCTCTTCTCAGAGGGATAGATTTTGAGCTGCGTTCAAAGGATGCAATGTCAAGAGCCAGAATAGGTACCGGTGGAGGAAAACATAACTTCTACGGAGTTGGAAGCTATGGCGGCAGAGTAAGCGAATACGAACGTGAAAATGCCCGTGCAAAGCAAAGTGATGCTGCTCCCGATGAAACTGAGAGAAAAAAGGTAACAAAAAAACTCTCGAATACCACTACCGAAAGTAAAGTCACGTCTTTCTTCAACAGAAAAAAAGGCGACAATATAATAAAAAACGAGAAACAAATTGTAAATTCTGAGAAAAAAATCATTCCTGCGAAAAAAATAGAGCTGGATATGCTTGATGAAAACGAAATCAAGGTATATAATAGTATGAAACCGAACGTACCGGTACTCCCCGATGAGATAGCACGTGGAGATATGAGCGTTTCGGATGTGATGAGCTCGCTGACAATACTTGAAATGGCGGGTGCAGTTGAGTCAGGTGGTGGAGGATACTATATGCGAACTTCTCCCGATGACATTATGCTTTCACAGAATGATTAAAATATAAAATTGGGGTAGACCTGATGGTAAATCTTGTAATAATGGAGTCTCCCACAAAGGCAAGCACCGTAAAGAGCTACTTAGGCTCAACATATAAGGTAGTTGCCTCAAAGGGACACGTCCGAGATCTTCCGAAATCAACTCTCGGAATAGATGTTGATAATAATTTTGAAGCACATTATATAAATATCAGAGGAAAAGGCGACCTCATAAAGGAACTCAAAAAAGAGGTAAAGAACGCCGACAGAATATTCCTCGCAACTGACCCTGACCGTGAGGGAGAAGCTATTGCATGGCATCTCATCACGGCTCTTGGCATTCCTCCGGAAAAGGCAAACCGTGTGACATTCAACTCAGTCACAAAGGCAGTCGTAAAGGAAGGAATAAAGCACCCCCGTCAGATAGATATGGATATCGTTAACGCACAGCAGGCAAGACGAATCCTTGATAGAATCGTAGGATATAAGCTCTCACCCTTCCTTTGGAAAACAGTAAAGAGCGGACTTTCTGCGGGCAGAGTTCAGTCTGTAAGTACAAAAATAATCGTAGACCGTGAAAATGAAATAAGAGCGTTTGAGCCTGAAGAATACTGGACTATTGAAGCACTTCTCGTTACAAAGGACGGCAAAAAGGTTAAAACAAAGCTATATGGTCTTAAAGAGGACGGAAATAAGCTCGCTGTAAAGAATGCAGATGAAGCTGAAAAGATATTCAACGCAGTTAACGACAAGGACTTTGAAGTATCCGATATCAAGCTCGGCAAAAAACTGAAAAATCCGTCACCACCGTTTACTACCTCCACTCTCCAGCAGGAAGCCTCCAGAAAACTTAACTTCCAGTCGCAGCGTACCATGAAGATTGCACAGGAGCTTTACGAAGGTATGAACCTCGGCACGGAATTCGGCGGAGTACAGGGTCTTATCACATACATGCGTACAGACTCAATGCGTGTTTCCGATGAAGCAAGGGATGCGGCAAAGACATATATTACCGAAAAATACGGAGAGGATTATTATCCGAAAACTCCCCGTGTATATAAATCAAAGGGTAACAATGTACAGGATGCACACGAAGCAATTCGTCCGTCAAACCTTAACCTTGAACCCACTGCTATAAAGAAAGCTCTTACCACCGAACAGTACAAGCTGTATAAGCTCATCTGGGATAGATTTATTGCCAGCCAGATGCAGTCAGCGGAGCTTTCAACTGTTCAAACAGACTTCCTTTGTGAGGGCTATATCTTCAGAACAAGCGGTTATACCGTAAAATTCCCCGGATATATGGCACTTTACGAAGAATCTGCGGACGATAAATCAAATGACGGAGAAAATGTAAAGCTCCCCGATATGAATGTAGGAGATATCCTCGCCTCGGAAAGCGTTACACCTGCTCAGCATTTCACCGAACCTCCGGCAAGATATAATGATGCTACTCTTGTAAAATATCTTGAGGAAAAAGGTATCGGTCGCCCCAGTACCTACGCAACGATAATCACAACGATAATTTCAAGAGGTTACGTTAAGAGAGAGGGTAAACAGCTCGTCCCCACACCTCTCGGAGAAGTTACAACCGACCTTATGTGCGAGAATTTCCCTGATATCGTAGACTGTAAGTTTACAGCTGACATGGAAACCCAGCTTGATGATATCGAAAGCGGAAAGACTACCATGCTCGATGTAATTTCAGGCTTCTACGGAAACTTCAGCGTAGAGCTTGAAAACGCATTAAAAAATGTTGCGGATCGTGAAATCGAGCTTCCCGTTGAGGAAACT
>CAYTLG010000134.1:0-5167 GCA_964438725.1 uncultured Ruminococcus sp.
GTTCATCTATTGAAATATCTACTTTGTGTGGAGCATTTTTCCTTATGTACATAAGTATTTCGTTTTCAATACATCTTGAAGCATAAGTGGCCAGCTTTATCCCTTTATCTGTTTTATAAGTATTTATAGCTTTAATAAGACCGATAGTTCCTATTGATATAAGATCTTCAAGTCCAGTACCACATCCATCAAACTTTTTTGCAATGAACACGACCAAACGTAGATTATGACTTATCAGTATATCGGCTGCGGAACGGTCATTATCGCATAATTCAAGCAGTTCGGCCTCTTTTTCAGGTGTAAGCGGAGGTGGTAGTGTATCAGCTCCATTGATATAGTACGTCCCATATTCACCGAATAGTGCAAGTATTATTCGACCAACAAATGTACTTGTCTTTTGTCGTTTTTGTAACATTATTTTTCCTCCATTTCAGGTAAGTTTTGATGGAATGAGTCCGTCGTATCCACCATAACTATTCCCTGCTCCATCTGATGCTATTACTGCATTTACTTCTTTTGTTCCAAGCATTACCTTTTCAGGTATGAACCCATATAATACTTTTTCGCCGGATACGGTTTTTATAGGTATTATGCGTATTTCGTTAATATTTCCTGAATATAGCTTTTCTTCAATGTGACCGAGAACATTACGACTGACAATAATTACAGGCAGAAGTGTAATTGGGTCACAGGCAAAAGAACCGCTGTCGCATAGTCCGATGAATTCAATTGTTCTACCGTTATATACGAATGATACAGTCTCTGTTCTTTTTGTCTTTGAAACAGAAAATAACTTGACTAACAGGCATGAGATTCCACAGCATAGTATAAAAACTTCTGTAAAACTGTTTTTTGAGTAGTAATCATTATTTTGAGGAATTATATCAATCAAAAATGTCATAATTCCGCTAAGAAGTGTTCCTACACCCCAAAGTATAAGACTATCAAAAATAAGTGAACGAATGTCAATTTTGCTTTCTATATGAGATATCACAATCATAAGGAAAGCCGTAAGTGCTCCCAGAAGAACTTCAATTAAACTGCCGCACCAGTCAGCTGGAAGATATAGTAATGTTAGTGAACCAATAAACGCACCGAGCAAAGACGAAATAATCAACGTATGTTTTGCAATTTTTTGATGAGTTATAGAAAAAGTAAGGTACAGTGATAGTATATCCATCGAAAAGTTCACTAAAAAAAGTATGTCCGCATATACAGTGATACACTCACCTCCTGACACTATTATAATATTCCAAAGTAGTGAAATTATGTCAGAAATGAGCTGATAGAATTATTACCATATTTCCGAAAACAAAAAAACAGCAACATAGCTGTTGAGCTTTGCTGCTGTCTGGATCTTAATATTTGGATAATATATAAATTAGTTTAAATTATTCCTGACCGTCGGAGAACTCCTGAGGATTGATAGGAGTTACGTTGTAGGTATAGCAGATAGCCTGACCTTCCTGGATAGCGGTGTTACCAGCTCTGCCTTCTTTGGGTTCTACGCCGTCAACAGTGTAGTACCATCTGTAAATGTTTTCTTCATCATTGCCGTTTGCGTATACTGTTCCATCATATGAAATAGACTGAACAGAAAGACCATTTTCGTCTGCTTCACAAGGAATTTCTACTGTCTGGCAAGCTTCAATAACAGCCTGAAGAATTGTCGGGGGATTTTCTGTTGTTCCCTGTACTGTATATGCATAACCGTCGAGAATAACCTCGTCATTGCATACTACTGTAACTGTGCAGTTTACGCTTACTTTTTCTGCTCCACTGCAAGCCGCCATTGTTAAGGCAAGCATAACTAATGCGATTGCAAGAGCCGCTACTCTGATCTTCTTCATTTTTTACCTCCAAAATGTTATTATTAAGACCACCCTAATTATACTATAATAAATTACAGCTGTCAATAGCAAATCGCATTATTTTTATACTAATTTAACAAAAAAAGTGAAATCGTAAAGATAAGAAAGTAAATCTGAACGGCTTCAATGAGAATTAAGGTGACAAATGTAACAAGAAATGTTCGTTTTAGAAGTACTAAAAGCGTTCCAAATGCAACTATCGACATTAACAGTATAATAGTTCCGAAAACCGACAATCTTGTGCAGAACGTTACCACATACCAAAGGAGCATCATAAGGTAGCCAAATCCGCCAACAAACGGTGCATTTATTATTCTCAGATAGCCATGTTTTATACTATGGCATATGCTGCATTTCACGCTGAGACATGACAGTGCAAGAGTAACTCCTGTTAATCCGTATATTACCAGCCAAGTAAAAAATATTGAAGATAGAGAATGAAAAGAATTGTTATTCATTATTTTATAGTAATACCAGCTTGAATCACTGCCAACCCAGACAAGTATGCCGCCAAAACAACACACAAATGCACCAAGTCCAAGCAGTGGAATGTTATCTCCAATAAATAAAAGTTCCTGTTTTATCTTTCTAAACAAAAAATCACCCCACACAATAGTATGAGGTGAAATTTTAGTATATTACCGAATCATTCTCCAAACCAGTCATCCCAGTAGAAATCGTCCGTATAATAATCATCTTCTGTCTCTTCATCGCTAAAATCAAGTTCAGGAGGCACAGTTTCTTCTTCTGTCTCAACAGTCGTATTGCCTGAATAACCACTGTCTTCAGCAGGAGGATTACCGCCCCATGGTCTGTAATCGCAATGAGGATAGCAGAACGCATTGTACGGTGTCGATGCATAGGATGAACCGCAGTATTCACCTGTACCAAGCAAGTTGACAAAGAATGGTACGCCCCACCAACCGCCCGGTTTTACATTAGATGGAAGCTCACGATAAACATACTGTGCATCTTCAACATATATCTCTGTCGGGAAACTTCTATCTTCAACACGGATAAGTGCAACATTTACGCAATTTGCAGTGTTACAGTTATCACTTGCGATAAGACCTGTTGATGTGTCACGTTTTACAACAATGTGCGTTTCACAATACTCAGTAGGAGCAGTTTCTCTTGTAAAGTAACCTGTTTCGATACGATAACCTCTGGGGTCAAGTTTACAAGCATCTGTTGCGAGTTTACCGGAGTCTTTACAATAAGATATTTCGATAACTCCGGGTGCTGTTTCAAATGTTTTGAGAGGTGTGCCACCGTTATTTGCCTCATCAATGTATTTCTGATGGAGCTTTGACATGATTATATCCCACACCTGGAGAGATGGGTTTTCACCGAATGAACTAAGTGACTGATTCATGTCGTAGCCTGTCCAAACACCGCAAACATAGTATGGCGTATACCCTACGAAATAACGGTCGAAGTCGGCACTTGTTGTACCTGTCTTGCCTGCTACATCAATTGTATGACGGAGGGTACAACCTGTACCTGTACCTTCATTCATAACTTTTTCAAGCATTATCGTCATTATTGAAGCGGTTTCGTCTTTGATAACGATATTGGTTTCTGCCTGAGAATTGTCAATAATAACATTTCCCTCCGAATCCTCCACCTTAAGGAAGAGATTGGGTGAATTATATATACCGTTATTGTCAAATATTTCGTATGCTGCGGTCATTTCAAGCAGTGTTACACCATAGTTAGGCTGACCTAGCGCAAGAGAGGCGAGACCGTTATCGGTTATTACTTCACCGTTAGATTTTTCAGCATATTCAATGAGACTGTCAAATCCAAGTTTATTTTTCATGAAGTCAAACGATTTATCCGTGGTCAACATCTGCAATACTTTCATTGCTATTGTGTTTACTGAACGTGTTACAGCACTATGTATTGTTGTAAGTCCTCTGTAAACTACGGGATAGTTCTGAGGATATGGAGTGTATCCATACACTGTCGAGCTTTCATCACCGCCTGCGGATATCACATACTTGTTGAACATTACAGGAGTATCATCAACTACGCTTCCGTATGTAATTATACCTGCATCAAGTGCCGGGGCATAAACTGAAAGTGGCTTAATTGAGGATCCCGGGGGTCTTGTAGCCACTGTCGCACGGTCTGTACCACGGTTTATGGTCTTCTGCCCTCTGCCGCCAACCGTGCCGAGAACGTCATTGGTTGCAGGGTCTGTAACTACACATGCTGACTGAGGTTGAAGTCCGACACCTGTTGATGGGAAATACTCTGTATCATTTGTATACACCTCTTCAAGTACACTTTGTACTTCCGGATCCATCGGTATATAGATTTTATAACCGCTGTTGTACACCATATTTATTGCGGCCGTATACTCGATATTATATTTTTCAACGAGCTTTTCGGCAAGGTCAGTGATAAGTGCCTCAGTATACCAGCTATATAGAGTCATTCCGTCACCGAGGGATTCTTCTTCATCATCGTGAACAGCGAGTACAAGAGTTTCTTCCTGAGCGGATATACATTCTGCTTCGGTTATGTAGCCATTGTTTTTCATTTCCTCAAGCACAGTCCAACGTCTGTATGCGTTACCTCTTCTGAGAACCTGTTCCCCGCTTGAGTTTGTAACATAGTAGTCATCTTCATGTGATTCAGGGTTATATTGTGATGGGTTTTTTACGATAGCTGCAAGAGCTGCACATTCAACAAGTGAAAGTTCAGATACATCCTTATCAAAATAATAGCTCGCCGCCTGCTGAACACCGGTCTGTCCTTTTCCAAGATAGATGATGTTCATGTATGCTTCGAGTATTTCTTCCTTACTCTTTTTTGTTTCGAGGTTCATTGCTCGGAAGATTTCCTCAACTTTACGCTGTATAGTGACTTCGTCCTCACCGGTAACATTTTTGATAAGCTGCTGAGTTATGGTTGAACCACCGCCGCTGCCACCAAATATGAACTTTCGTACAGCATTTGCCGTAGTCCACCAGTCAACTCCATTGTGTTGGAAGAATCGCTTATCTTCGATTGAGACAAAAGCAAATATAAGGTTATCAGGAAGCTGACTATATGAAACTGATATCTTATTGTCTGCTGCTGAGAGACGCTGATCTTCAATTTCAACGGGTATTCCATTTCGGTTTTGCCTGTCCTCTGATGTTTCATAGTCCATGTAATAGATACGTGTAGCTGAGTCCTGATTTACTGTAGCTATGGTAGAAGCATCAAATTCAAGGTCTAGATAGTTGTTAATGTATATCGCAAAAACCGTTCCGACTATAACTCCCGTGATAAGACATATAAGA
>CAYTLG010000135.1:0-5152 GCA_964438725.1 uncultured Ruminococcus sp.
GTATCATGGAAACATTTACAAAACAGGATAAAAGAACCTGCTATTGCGGTACTCTTACCTCTGCCGATATCGGTAAAAAGGTATCCGTTGCAGGCTGGGCTCAGAGAACCCGTGACCTCGGAAGCCTCATATTCATCGACCTCAGAGACAGAACAGGTATCGTTCAGCTCGCATTTGACGATAAGACAGACCGTGAAGTTTTTGATAAGGCTTTCGGTGTAAGAGCTGAATATGTAATCTCTGCTCAGGGCGTTGTACGTTCAAGAGGAGAGGGAGCTATAAACAAGAATATCCCCACAGGTGAAATAGAAGTATACGTTGAGAGCATGAAGATTCTCTCCGCAGCTCAGACACCTCCCTTTGAAATCAAAGACGACAACAATGTAAGAGACGAGATAGCTCTCAAGTACAGATACCTCGACCTCCGCCGTCCCTCACTTCAGAGAAATATGATGATGCGTCACGAAATTGCACGTGTCACAAGAGAGTATTACTATGAAAACGGCTTTATAGAAATAGAAACACCTATGATGATAAAGCCCACTCCCGAAGGTGCAAGAGACTACCTTGTTCCCTCAAGAATCCATAAGGGCAGCTTCTATGCTCTTCCGCAGTCTCCTCAGATTTATAAACAGCTTCTCATGCTTTCAGGATTTGACAGATATATCCAGCTTGCAAGATGCTTCCGTGACGAGGACCTCAGAGCTGACCGTCAGCCCGAATTTACTCAGATTGACCTTGAAATGTCGTTCGTTGATGAAGAAGATATCATGTCCATGAACGAAGGCTATATCGCACGTCTCTTCAAGGAAATTCTCAATGTTGATATTCCGCTTCCCCTTCCGAGACTGACATATAAGGAAGCTATGGAGCGTTACGGCTCAGATAAGCCCGATACACGTTACGGTATGGAAATTCAGAACATTTCCGAATTCGTTCGTGACAGCGGATTCTCCGTATTCTCAGGTGCAGTTGCAGATGGCGGCAGCGTAAGAGCTATTGTTGCAAAGAATGCTGCTGCTACATATACACGTAAGGAAATAGACAAGCTTACAGCTCATGCTAAGGGTATCGGTGCTAAGGGTCTTGCTTATATCAGATACAATGATGATGCTCCTAACTGCTCCTTTGCTAAGTTTATGGCAGAGGGTGAGCTTGAAGCAATAATGGAAAAGATCGGCTGTGAAAAGGGCGACGTTGCTATAATCGTTGCCGATAAGGACAGCACAGTTCTCTCCGTACTCGGTGCTATCAGACAGATAATGGCAAAGCAGCTTGGAATTATTCCCGACCAGTACAACTTCCTCTGGATTACAGAATTCCCGTTCTTCGAGTGGGATGAAGAAAGCGGAACATGGCTTGCAATGCACCATCCCTTCACAATGCCTCTTGACGAATGCCTTGAATATATAGACACAGACCCCGGAAAGGTAAGAGCAAAGTGCTACGACCTCGTACTTAACGGTATCGAAATTTCCTCCGGTTCTATCAGAATCACCGACTATGAGCTTCAGCAGCATATGTTCCGCCGTCTCGGTCTTACAGAAGAAGAAATTGACCGCAAGTTCGGATTCCTTGTTGAAGCGTACAAGTACGGTGCTCCTCCGCATGGTGGTGCTGCACTCGGTCTTGACAGACTTGCAATGCTCATGAGCGGCTGCGACAACCTCAGAGACGTTACAGCATTCCCGAAGATTCAGAATGCATCAGAACTTCTTTCAAAATGCCCGGCTCCGGCTGACCCGAAAGCACTTGAAGAGCTTGGTATTACCGTAGTTGCTGACGAAGAAGAATAATTTTTAATGATTCAGGAGTAAAGTCATGGAAACAATCAACTTATGGGATAAGGTTCCCGGAATGTGCAATGAAGTTCCTGTACTCGAATATTTTCCAGCACAGGAAAAAAAGACCACTGCTACTGTTGTTATCCTTCCCGGTGGAGGATACGCAATGAGAGCGGAGCATGAGGGCAAGGGTTACGCAGAATTTTTTAACTCAATCGGTATGGATGCGTTCGTTTGTGAATACCGTGTTTCTCCACACCGTTTCCCGCTCCCGCTTCTCGATGCAAGACGTGCAATGCGTTATGTAAGAGCAAATGCCGAAAAGTTCGGTATCGACCCCAATAGAGTTGCTATAATGGGTTCATCAGCAGGTGGACATCTTGCTGCACTTACATCTACTTATACAGATCCCATCGACTTTGAGGAAGATGAAATTGACAAGATAAATCCTGTTCCGAACGCTTCTATCCTTTGTTATCCCGTTATCCATCTTCCCGATGAGTTAAATATAGCTCACGTAGGAAGCTATCAGAATCTTCTCGGAGAAAACACAGACTACGAAAAGTATTCACCTGACCTTCTTGTATCCGATACAACTCCTCCTGCATTTCTTTGGCATACATCTGATGACAGCTGCGTAAACGTAATCAACAGCTACTTCTACGCAACTGCTCTCAGACGTCATAATATCAAGCATGAGCTTCATGTATTCCCAGAGGGATCTCATGGACTCGGACTTGCAAAGAACTCTCCTCAGGTAGCACAGTGGACAGGACTTCTTGTAAACTGGCTTGGCGGCATGGGTTGGCTTTGATTTAACTGAATTATAAAATAAAAAGAGACTGAGCAACGCTTGAAACGTGTCAGTCTCTTTTTTAGTTTAATTTAAGTTTGGTAAAACTCAGAAAGATACGGAAACCTTAACAGGATTAGCTTCGGAGGGATAAGTGAAGTATGTTGTTTCGCTGTCAGGCTCATACTCAAACGGGATTTCAGTAGTATTGCCGAGAACAGTGATTTTTACAGCCTTCGGAGGACGCTTTGTCCAGATTCGTGTTGCCACAGTCATTTCGGACGGGCTAAGGGATGTAAATGTGAGTGAACGCTGGCTGTGGTTGATTTTTGAAGCTCTGCCTGAAAGTGCAATAATTTCGGAGGATTTTGATTTGTCAATGCGTGTTACATCGTACCAGAGATTTACACTTCCTTCTGTAAGGATCGGGTCTTCAACAACACTGAGCTTATCATCAAAGAGGTCAATGAATGTACCCTTTAATTCATATTCATTTTCGTTGCCCTCGTCCATAAGTGCGGTTACATAATATGCACCACGACGCATCAGGAGCTTTGAGGATGTTTCAATTTCAATGCCGTTGGCTCTGAGAAGTGTGCATACCTGATTGAGGTAAGCATCGGAAAGCTCTGCGTTTTCAGCAAATGTACGGGGAGCCTTTGAGATTATCATTACTTTTCCGTTACCGACTTCATATGTACCCTCAGCAGGATTTCTGCCAAGTTCGAGAGATTCAAAGAGATGTTCAGCAGGGTTTGCATATGTGTTCAGACCGGTGTTCCACCATTCACGTACATGGTTGAACGGGTCAGAGTTGTCACCTGCATAAATAAGCGTACCACCGTTTTTAATCCAACCTGCAAGAGCCTGGTGAATATCGGGTGCGGAAGGCTTCATGAATTCGTAGGACAGTACAAGCGTCTTGTATGCATCAAGATAACCTGCGTAGCGGCGAACATTGTCGAGCTGAATCGGACGTGCCGCAATACCTGCCTTAACAAGAGGAAGTGCAAGACCGTAGAATGTTGAAAATTCATCACTGGCATCTCCACCGGGTTCAGGACAAATACGCTGGAACATAGCAGAGTCTGCCATGAATACTCCGACATCGGTGGTCTTTGTAAGCCATTCGTAGTCAGGCTGGTCTGCCATGTCACGGAGGGTGTGCATTACAGAGAGCAGGTTAGTCTTATATTCGGGCGGAATGCGAATTGCGGTATTTTTAGAGGGGCGGAATTCGTGCATATCTTTGCCAGACTCACGCCATGCATTCGCTTCTGTCATAAGAGCTTCCATAGCTGCTTCGTCGGGCTGATGACGACCGTTCATGACACGTGCAGGCCACGGTGAAACTTCGTAATCGGAAATTTCGGGATGGAAAAGGGAAGCGACAATTGTACGATAGTAGTTTGAACGGTAGTCAGTCCATGTATGACGAGGATTGTCCTCAATCGGGTCTGCGAGATACCACATTTTACGTCCTGTGCCACGTACAAGCTCCTGCATAACGCCATATTCAAGGAATGCGGTTTCAAATGTACGCTCTTTTCTTACACCACGGAAGATATTTTCGGTTCTTGCGGTACCTGTCCATATCTGTGCAATATATCCATCGATGGTGGGTAAATCTATAAGTGCGGATTCGGGGGAGACTATCTTCCACTGAGAGTAGTTAAGAAGAGAATGTGTAGGTACATAGAAACGGAGCATACGACCGTACTTGACCATTGCATATTCCTTTAATTCTGAGCAGAGACGGTCGAGTGTGCGTGTGTAGAGATACTGCTTCAGTTTTGAAGCACGGTACTGTGCATCACATGAAGACTGAGGGTCCTGCCACGGCTCTTTGTAGTATATTTCCCATTCACGCTTGAATGCATCGGAGTAACCTGAATATACCCAGAACTCAGGTTCTTCAAGGTGAATTGCTTCTACACCGCAGTCAACTGCATATTTCAGACCGTCTGCAAGGTAGTGAGCGAATGAGTTTGACGGAACCATGTACGGAATATCAACACCGTGGCTGAAATCGTGATCCTTACCCATCTGACCTTCATCATGGTGGTCGATTCCATCGTATTTACCGTATAAGTAATCCTGGTATTCACCCCATGAAACACCTGTCATAAGGTGAATGACATAGCCACGCTTCTTCCATTTCTTTACTCTTTCTTTGAGGTTGTGGAAGCCGTAGACCATAACAAAGTCACTTTGAACATCAAAGTTTTCAGCAAAATCTGCCGCTTCCTGTACGCCTGTACGTTCTTCTCGGCGATCGTATTCTTTCATAAATACACCACTCTTTCTGAATTTTTTATTTATTAGTTTGTTGTAGTTAATTATATCAAATCATTTTGTAACTGTCAATGATTATGCACAAATATTACATCATTTCATGCAATAAAAAACATCTTCCCACAGCCGTAAAGCACAGAGAAGATGCATTTTATAAAATTTATCTGTTATTAATGAGAGCAGTGAGTTCAACAGGGTCAACGATAACGCCGTCCTTGTAAACTCTCATGTTACCAGAGGCGATTTCATCAATGAGGATAACTTCGCCGTTGTTGTAACC
>CAYTLG010000136.1:0-5137 GCA_964438725.1 uncultured Ruminococcus sp.
GGCAGGCAACACCACACTCGGACGTTTTATCCTTGATGGTATCACACCCGCTCCCCGTGGCGTTCCTCAGATCGAAGTAACATTCGACATTGACGCTAACGGTATCGTTAATGTTTCCGCAACAGATAAGGGTACAGGTAAGGAACAGCACATCACAATCACTTCTTCCACAAATATGTCTCAGGAAGATATCGACCGTGCAGTTAAGGAAGCTGAAAAGTACGCTGCTGAAGATAAGAAGAACAAGGAAAACATCGAAATCAAGAATAGAGCAGAACAGATGGTATACCAGAGCGAAAAGAGCCTCAACGACATGGGCGATAAGGTATCCGACAGCGATAAGGCTCCCGTAAAGGACGCTATCGAAAAGCTCAAGGAAACCATCAAGAACGGTGATGCAGAAGCTATTAAGGCAGATACAGAAGCTCTTGAAAAGGCATTCTATCCTATCGCTGAAAAGATGTATGCTCAGACTCAGGGTCAGCCCGGTGCAGAACAGAGTGGCACGGAACAGAGTGCTGACGGCAACACCTATTACAGCTCCGATTTTGAAGATAAGTCAGGCAACTGATTTTTTAGATAAATAAAAACAGACTGAAATAATATAAACCACAAGGGCGGGGGAAACTATCTCCGCCCTATACGTGGTGAAAGAGAAATTTTGAATTTGAATAAGCATCCTTTGTTTGAGATTAGCTGAAACACTACGGATGTCGGAGGAGCTTATGGCTGATACAAAAAGAGATTATTATGAAGTGCTGGGAATCGACAAAAGTGCCGATGAAGCAGCAATAAAAAAAGCATACAGAACACTCGCCAAGAAATATCACCCCGATATGAATCCCGGAGATAAAGAGGCAGAGGCTAAGTTCAAAGAAGTAAATGAAGCATATGACGTGCTTTCCGACCCCGATAAGAAGGCAAAATACGACCAATACGGTCATGCTGCATTCGATCCTTCAATGGGTGGCGGTGCAGGCTTCGGCGGTTTCGGTGATTTCGGCGGATTTGATATAAACGATATCTTTTCCAGCTTCTTCGGTGGAGCTTCGGGTTCTTCAACAAGAAGAAACGGTCCTATCAGAGGTGATAATATCACAGTAAGACTGACAATATCGTTTGAAGAATCTGTTTTCGGATGCAAAAAGGAAATACAGTTCACAAAGGTTCAGAAGTGTGCCGAATGTGACGGAAGCGGTGCAGAGAAGGGAACAACCCCCAAAACCTGTTCAGCCTGCGGTGGTAGCGGTCAGGTAAAGGTGCAGCAGAGAACACCTTTCGGTATCATGCAGACACAAAAGACCTGTGATGAATGCCACGGTACCGGTAAGTTTATCGAGAAGAAATGCCCAAGCTGCCGTGGAACCGGATTTACACGTGTACAGAAGAAGCTCGAAGTCAATATTCCGGCAGGTATAGACGATGGACAGCAGCTCTCACTCAGATATCAGGGCAGCGATGGCATGAACGGCGGTACTGCGGGTGACCTCATAATTGTAATAAGTGTTCGTCCTCACTCTGTATTTGAAAGAGATGGAGATGATCTTTACTGCGAAGTTCCGATAACATATGCTGAAGCAACTCTCGGTGGTGAGATAGAAATACCCACTCTTGAGGGTTCAATAAAATATACTATTCCGGAGGGAACACAGACCGGTACGGTATTTACACTCAGAAACAAGGGTGTAACAAGAGTAAACTCAAAGATAAGAGGAAACCTTTACATCACAGTTGTTGTCGAGGTGCCGAAGAATCTCACATCCGAGCAGAAGAATCTGCTTGAGAAGTTCGCAGAGTCATGCGGAGAGGGCAATTACTCTAAGAGAACAAGCTTTATAAAACGACTTTTCAATAAAAAAGATAACTGATTACGGAGGACGGAATGGACGATAACAAGAGCTGGGTGCAGATCAAAGTAACCTGTGATTCAAAGGACGCAGAGGTAGTTTCGGGAGTCATGTCAATGGTTGACAATGGACTTATGATAGAGGACTACTCAGACGTTGACGATATCCTTGAAGGAGTTTACGCAGACCTCATTGATGAGAGCATTATGGAAGCCGACAGAACCAAAACTGCGGTATCCGTGTTCGTTTCCACTATTAAATCCCCTGCTGAAAGTGAGCTTTTCATAAAGGAAAGACTCGATGACTCGAAAATCGAATATACAATAGAGCATATCGGTGTAAACGAGGAAGACTGGGCAAACTCATGGAAGAAGTACTATAAGCCGATAAAGACAGGTCGTCGCCTTGTTATCGTACCCGTTTGGGAGACCTACGAAAGACAGCCCGGTGAGACCATCGTCCTTATGGAACCCGGTATGGCATTCGGTACAGGAACACATGAGACAACAAGACTTTGTGCTGGTTTCGTTGAAGATTATGTAACCGAAGGCTGTAAGGTGCTTGACGTTGGCTGCGGCTCAGGTATTCTTGCAATTGCTGCTTCAAAGCTCGGAGCTTCAAGCTGCTTTGCGTGCGATATTGACCCCGTTGCTATAAAGGTAGCTAAGGAAAACACAGAGCTTAACGATACTCCCAACG
Source organism: uncultured Ruminococcus sp. (assembly GCA_964438725.1). Classification (GTDB taxonomy): domain Bacteria; phylum Bacillota; class Clostridia; order Oscillospirales; family CAG-272; genus UMGS1696. The sequence continues at coordinate 2,547 of CAYTLG010000136.1, forward strand.
TAGAGTGTGCTGTGTCCGACCTTCTTAAACAGGCTCCTATTCCCGAGGGTGGCTATGAAGTAGTTGTTTCCAACATCGTTGCTGACGTTATCATAAGACTTTCACCCGATGTTGATGTATTCCTTGCAAAGAACGGTACATACATCGTTTCCGGTATCATCGAAGAAAGAGCAAACGAAGTTCTCGAAGCCCTTGACCGTGACGGATATGCTCCCGTTGCCGAAAGATACGAAAACGGCTGGTACGCTGCGGCTCTCAAGAGAAAGACCGAGATATAATTAAATAATAAAGCTGAAAAAGGATATTACGCTGATAATTACCGCTTGACGTATGCTTTGGTGAAGTGTTATAATTGACACATGACCGAACATATGGAGAATAACGATGAATAAGTATTCGGAAAAAATTCTTGCGGAACTGTCTCGTCTTATCCTTCTTTTGCTTGTCATGGGTACTGTATACATACTTTTCTATGTAGATACAATGCGTTGTTCAGGAGAGCTTTTTCTTGTTGCATACACTTCTGTGCCATATATGCTTGAGCATATACTTGCTGGAATTGTCGTATTTCTTGCATTCAGTACTCTGATAGAAAAACTGAAACATAACGGACGACTCAAATAATGAATGATTCAGAAAAAAAGCTGTGGGGCGTATTTTGCTCGACAATAGAAAAATACGGAATGGATAAGCTGATGCATGACTGTGGTGCAGTCGTTGTGGCTTTTTCGGGAGGTGCGGATTCGGTATGTATGCTGTACCTTCTTCATAAATATTGTACGGAGCAGGGAATACGTCTTGTTGCGGCTCATGTCAATCATATGATACGTGGAGATGACGCAGATTCAGATGAAAGATTCTGTCGTGAGCTTGCTGAAAAGTACAGTATTACTATCGAAGTCAGACGAGCTGATGTTCCTGCTCTCTCCAAGGAATACGGACGTGGGCTTGAAGAAGCGGCACGTATAGTCAGGTATGCTTTTTTTGATGAGCTTGCCGAAAAATACGGAGCTGTGATTGCGACTGCTCATAATGCAAGCGATAACCTTGAAACAGTCGTGTTCAATATGCTGAGAGGATGTACTACTCATGGTATATGCGGTATACTTCCGATAAGAGATGGCAGATTTATTCGTCCGCTTATTGAGGTAGACGGTGCTGAGATACGCTCTTTCTGTGACGAATCCGGTATAGGCTATGTGTACGACAAAACAAACTCCGATACGGAATATACGAGAAACTATATCCGTCATGTAATAGCTCCGTCATTTGCAAAGCTGACTCCCGAGCCGTCAAAATCAGTCGCAAAACTCAGCAGAGCCGCAAGACGAGATGATGAATTTCTTGATATGACCGCAAAAAGCACACTTGCAGGACGAAATTTCATGCCCAAAGCCGAGCTTGTGTCACTTCATGTAGCAATATCGTCACGTGTTCTTGTGATGCTGTATAATACCTCTAAGACAAGTGATTCCACAATCGAAGAGAGGCATATTAACGAGATACTCTCGCATCTTGACAGAAACGGCGGAGAGCTGACTGTTTCTGTACCAGGTGGGATGTGCTGTGTCATAGAGCGTGAACGTGTCTTTTTCAAAAATGAGAAGGAACCGAAAAATGAAGACAAAAACGTGTTTTTATACCCACGTGACGGCAATGTGTATGAAAATCATCTGTACAAAGTAATAATTTCACCGAAAGACCACAATTCACACGTGAAACTCAATGATAATGATGAAAATATTTACAAATTATCTACACTCAGGTCGTTCGCATTTGATAAAATAAAGGGTACATTGGTTATAAGAAATCGTCTTGACGGTGACAGCTATACATTCGGTGGAATGAAACGTCGTGTGAAAAAGCTGTTTATCGACAAAAAAATGAGTCTCAGCGAAAAATCTGCGATTCCGATATTCTGCGATGACGACGGAATAATCTGGATACCAGGCTTCCCTGTCCGTGACGGAATGGCTGCGGATAAGAACGAGGGGACTCTCGTAATTGACGTATATAAAAAATATGAGTAGATCTGACAACAATATTTTGGAGGAAATCAGCATGGATCGCAAATCAGTGCTTGACAAGGATATCGAAAGAGTAATGATATCCCAGGAAGAGATTGACAAAATTACCGACCGTATAGCAGAAGAAATAGACCGTGACTATAAGGATTCAAAGCGTCTGCTTCTTTTGTGCATACTCAAGGGAAGTGTAGTTTTCATGGGTGACCTCATGAAGAAGATAACTCTCCCCGTTGAGATTGACTTTATGAAGGTATCATCATACGGTGCGGGAACTGCAACCACAGGAAGAATCAATATCATTCTCGACCTTCACAGAAATGACCTCTCCGAATGTGATATCCTCGTGGTTGAGGATATCATCGACAGTGGTAAAACTCTCTCGTATCTTACCGAGTACCTGAGAATAGGCGGAGCTAAATCCGTAAAGACCTGTACTCTCCTCGATAAGCCCTCACGCAGACAGGTTGACTTCACTCCCGATTACAGAGGAGTTGAGATACCCGATGAATTTGTTGTCGGATATGGTCTTGATTATGCTGAACAGTACAGAGCACTTCCGTATAT
>CAYTLG010000137.1:0-5060 GCA_964438725.1 uncultured Ruminococcus sp.
CTCGTAGCTCGTGCTAAGACTGTTATCCTTGCAACAGGCGGTGCAGGAAGACTTCACTATCAGGGCTTCCCGACCTCCAACCACTACGGTGCAACAGCCGATGGTCTTATCCTTGGTTACAGAGTTGGTGCAAAGCTCCTTTACGCTGATACACTTCAGTATCACCCCACAGGTGCCGCATATCCTGAGCAGATTTTCGGTGCTCTCGTAACAGAAAAGGTTCGTTCTCTCGGTGCAAAGCTCGTTAATGCTAACGGTGAAGTATTCATGCATCCGCTTGAAACCCGTGACGTTTCCGCTGCTTCTATCATTCGTGAATGCACAGCAAGAGGTAACGGTGTTCAGACTGCTGACGGTGTTGGCGTATGGCTCGATACTCCTATGATTGAGATTAAGGGCGGCGAGGGTACTATCGAGGCTAGAATACCCGCAATGATGAGAATGTTCGGCAAGTACGGCATCGACATCAGAAAAGAACCTATCCTCATTTACCCAACACTCCACTACCAGAACGGTGGTCTTGATATCACTCCCGATGGTATGACAGGCGTTGAAAACCTCTACGCTGCCGGTGAGGTTGTCGGTGGTATCCACGGTAGAAACAGACTTATGGGTAACTCTCTCCTCGACGTTATCGTATTCGGTAGAAACGCAGGTAAGTTTGCTTCTGAAAAGTCTAAGTCCGTTGAAGTTGGTAAGCTCACTCTCGAACATATCGAAAAGTTCTCTAAGGAACTCAGCGATGCGGGAATCGACACAGACGTTAAGTCTCCTAAGCTCCTTCCCACATACACACACGGCAATCCCAACATCACAAAGGCTCCTTTCTGAGTTAATTTCTCATAAATAAAACGACCTCCGCATTATTCTGTTTTAAACAACAGGATGTGCGGAGGTTTTGTTCTTTCAGACTTGATATTTAGTTTATAAAGTGTTATAATATACGGAGCATAGAGGTACTCTTAGTCGAGTTTAAACCGGAAACAGGTGAGAATCCTGTACGAGCCCGTCACCGTGAATCACGTCACATCGTCATATCGAAAACCGCATTCGAGCCATTGGGAAACTGAGAAGGCATTGACGATTATATCCGTGTAAGTCGGGATACCTGCCTCAAACCTGCTGTATTTTTGCGAGTGCCAACAGTATATGCTGACAGTGGGGTGCTGAACAATATTATATCATCCAAGGAGAAAACACAAATGAAGAAACAGTTCAAAGCTATTTTTAAGTTTTCCGCTGTTGTAATGCTTATTGCGGTTATGGCATTAACTTTCGTTGCTTGTGATAAGAGCGAGGGCGAAAATACCAACACGGAAGAAATCACTATCGTAGTTGAAGTGATAAACAAGGCAGGCGAATCAAAGGAGCATGAAATCAAGACTACCGGTAAGACACTGGCAGATGCACTCCTTGAAGCTGAGCTTGTTGAAGGAACCAACGACGAATATGGTCTCTACATCACAACAGTTGATGGTGAAGTTGCAGATTACAGTGCAGATCAGGCTTACTGGGCACTTTCCAAGGACGGCGAATACCTTATGACAGGTGCGTCCTTCACAGATATTGCTGACGGTGAGCATTACGAAATCACTTATACAGTATACGTAGGCTGATGAAATCACACGCAAAAATCAAAAGCATGATAGTTTTCGCAATGCTGGGGGCTCTCATGCTTGCATCGAAACTCGCTCTTGAATTTCTGCCCAACATTCATCCGCTTGCAATGTTTGTCATGGTGTTTACCATAGTTTATCGTGTCCGTGCATTGATACCGATTTATGTTTTCGTGTTTTTGTCCGGTCTTTACTATGGATTCCAGCTTTGGTGGATGCCATATCTCTACATCTGGACTGCCATGTGGGGAGTGACAATGCTGCTTCCTAGAAATATGCCGAGAAAAGTTGCTGTTTTTGTATATCCCATAGTCTGCGGATTTTTCGGACTTATATACGGAACACTTTATGCACCTGCTCAGGCAATAATGTTTGGCTATGATTTTCCGACAATGATTAAATGGATAATAGCCGGACTTCCGTGGGATGTAGTGCATGGTCTCGGAAATATAGGAATGGGACTTCTTGTTTACCCGCTGTCAAGAACACTCATGAGACTTGAAAAAAATCAATAAAAAAAGCAGTCATGCGATATTGAGAAGAACTCGTAACGCATGACTGTTTTGTTATTTTTTGCCTTTACGCATGAATGTCAGAAGTATAAGTATCAAAAGTGCAACGCCAGATATGCATAGCATAAGTATAATTCCACTCATGCTGTCTCCTGTAATGGGGGAGGTGAAAGCATTCATAAATACAGTATTCATATTATTTTGAACCTTTCCGACAGCAGAATTCGGAATATTCTATGTCACCAATTGAGCGGATGTAAGCAAAGGTCTTTTCCTCACCCTCATTTGCAAGCATCTTCAGCCACTTTTCGAGTATACATGAGGTACACGGGTGCATAAGGTTAGCATCGTGCTTTCTTGTAAGATAGTAATTGAGCGGGTCTGAGTCCTTGTAATCCTCACCCTTGTAAATCTTAGAGGCGGCTACACGGTCACAGAACGTCTCCTTGAGATATGACAGGGGCATGCGTATCGGTTCATAATGACGTGAGTGAATATTAACATCGTACCAGTATTCGTAGTGGTGCTTGTTGCGACCCTTGTGATGGAGCCATGCAATTGAATATCCACGTGTTTCACGCTCATGCTCGTTGGGACTGCGTTTTCCTTCCTCGTAGTTCATGATTCCCGGAATAAGCTCCGATGGTGAGTATTTCGACAGGTCGTGAAGAAGTCCGTTTATCGGAATACCGGCTTTAAAGCAGTTCTTCATCACAAGATGGCGATGCCTTGTTATAGTTTTGATATGTGCAAAGTTCATGTGCCTTGACCTCTTTGTACTTAATTCACATATATTATCGCATAATTTCGTTGATAATGCAAGTGGTATAGAAGATATTTTTTGATGACAAATATAGTTGAATTGTGGTATTATATGATAAAAAGAGGTGTAGTAAATGAAAAAACATAACTCTTCACTCATGTATGCCCTTAGTAAACTTAAATACAGAAAAAAGCGTTCATCACTAATATCTGACGGAGAGATTTCGGAAATAAGTGTAAATGAAAAATGATTCACAGAAAATGCAATTTCGTGTTGACACTTATTCATATATGTGGTATAATTAAACCAAACTAAAGACAAAAATGAAATTTGCTACAGACATTATTTCAAATAGTGAATAAATAATACATTCTGAAGTCGGGAGGATGATGGAAATGGGACTTACGCTTGCAGAAAAAATACTGAAAGCTCATACTGTTGACGGCACATTTGAAAAGGGAAAAGAGATAGGACTTCGCATAGATCAGACCCTTACTCAGGACGCAACAGGAACAATGGCATATATAGAGTTCCTTGCTATGGATATCGACCGTGTAAAAACTGAACGCTCCGTGGCGTATATTGACCATAATACGCTTCAGTCAGGCTTTGAAAATGCGGATGACCATAGATTTATCGCTTCAGTATGTAAAAAGCACGGACTGCATTTCTCACGTCCCGGAAACGGAATCTGTCATCAGGTGCATCTTGAGAGATTCGGTGTCCCAGGAAAGACCTTGCTCGGTTCAGACAGCCATACTCCAACAGGCGGCGGTATAGGAATGATTGCAATGGGTGCTGGCGGACTTGACGTTGCAGTTGCAATGGGCGGAGGTGCTTATTACATAACATATCCGAAAATCGTTAATGTTGAGCTTGTCGGAAAGCTTTCTCCGTGGGTTTCCGCTAAAGATATTATTTTAAAATTGCTCTCCATAATGTCGGTAAAGGGTGGCGTTGGTAAGATAATCGAGTACACAGGAGAGGGTGTGAAAACTCTTTCCGTGCCTGAGAGAGCCACAATAACGAATATGGGTACAGAGCTTGGTGCTACAACCTCCGTGTTCCCGTCAGACGATATAACAAGAGAATTTCTTCTTGCACAGGGCAGAGAGGACGTATATGTTCCGCTTTGTGCAGACGAAGATGCAGTTTATGACGAGCATATTGTTATAGACCTCAGTGAACTTGAACCTATGGCGGCTTGCCCTCATTCGCCCGATAATGTAAAATCAATTAAAGAAATCGGAAAAATGAAGATAGACCAGGTTTGTATCGGTTCATGTACAAACTCATCCCTTCTTGATATGCAGAAGGTTGCATACATCCTTGACGGAAAGACCGTTCATCCCGAGGTTTCGCTGTCAGTTTCACCCGGTTCAAAGCAGGTTCTCGGTATGATGGCTGAGGATGGAACTCTTGCAAAAATTATCGGTGCAGGTGCGAGAGTGCTTGAATCTGCCTGCGGTCCTTGTATAGGTATGGGTCAGTCACCTAATTCAGGCGGTATTTCACTCAGAACATTCAACCGTAATTTTGAGGGACGAAGCGGTACAAAGGATGCACAGGTTTACCTGGTATCTCCCGAAGTTGCTGCTGCCTCTGCTATTGCCGGATATCTTTGCGACCCCAGAGAGCTTGGAAATATGCCCGAATTTGTACTTCCTGAAAAATTTGCGGTAAACGACAATATGATAACTCTCCCCGAATCCGCAGAGGATGCAGATAAAGTGGAAATACTTCGTGGACCTAACATCAAAGGATATCCCACAACAACTCCTCTTGCCGAAAATATCACTGCTGAATGTTCACTCAAGGTCGGAGATAATATCACGACAGACCATATCATGCCGGCAGGTGCAAAAATACTCCCGCTCCGCTCTAACATCCCTGCAATATCCAAGCACTGCTTTGCAGTATGTGACGAGAAATTCCCGGAACGTGCAATAAGTTTCGGTAAAAGCATTATTGTCGGAGGTTCAAACTACGGTCAGGGCTCATCAAGAGAACACGCAGCTCTTGCACCGCTCTATCTCGGTGTAAAGGCAGTAATAGTTAAATCATTCGCACGTATACACAAGCAGAATCTTATCAATGTGGGAATACTTCCTCTCGAATTTGTAGATGAAAGCAGTTATGATACCATATCTCAGGGTGACTGCCTTGAGC
>CAYTLG010000138.1:0-5036 GCA_964438725.1 uncultured Ruminococcus sp.
GCTTTATAATGTTAACATAATAAAGTTTTAATTTATAAGGCAAGGAATAATATTATGAAAAAACGTACCGATATTCTTCTGCTTCTGCCATCTCTTGCAGGATTCGCAGTATTTTTCATCGTACCATTCATCTACATTTTCTACTACGCCTTCACGGAAAACGCATTCAGTGGAAAGTTCGTTTTCTTTGACAACTTTGTTACTCTCTTTAAGAACGAATATTTCAGACTGGCAATGAAAAACACTTTCAATTTTTCAATTATTGCGGTTCCGTTGACCATGCTCATATCACTCATAATTGCGGCACTGCTGGTCAAATATACCTCAAATCTGCCATTCGTAAAGTCTGCATTCTTTATTCCTGTAATACTTCCGTCAGCTGCCATAATTATCCTTTGGAATGCATATTTTTCCGATTTCACTCCGACAGCTTCACTGCTGATAATTTTTCTTTGGAAATACAGTGGACTCAATATAATGCTCATCATTACCGCTCTTGCAGGTATGAACAAAGATATGCTCGATGCGGCAAAAATAGATGGGGCAGGCTGGTTCATAACCCTAATTAACGTAACTCTTCCAAACATTGCACCTACACTTTTCTTCACATTTATTCTCTCTGTCGTAAACTCATTTAAGATATTCCGTGAATCTTATCTGCTTTACGGAAACTATCCTGCGGAAGAAGTGTATATGCTGCAAAATTATTTGAATAATCACTTTGAGAAGATGAACTACCAGAACATTGCAACAGCCGCTATATTCTTTTTTGTTGTCGTATATGTAATAGTTGCCGTTCTTATGCATTTTGAAAAGAAATGGAGTAAAACTATATGGTAAAACGCAAAATTATTGATTTATCAGCCACCATTCTTCTCTTCCTGTTTGCAGTAGTTGTTATCTCTCCTGTAATTATCATCACTGTCATTTCTTTTGGCAATGGTGGTCAGGCTTATCCGGATGTCTTTATCTGGAACCCGACCTTTATCAATGCGTTAATTAATTCCATTATAATAGCCGGTGGTGCTTCATTCGGAACTGTTATTATTTCCACACTTGCAGCATATGTTTTCGCCAAGGTAAAGTTCAAAGGGCGTGACTTGTTGTTTTATCTATATGTAATCGTCATGATGATGCCGTTTCAGGTCACTCTTCTTCCTCAGTACATAGTGTCAAAAAAGATAGGAATATACGACACGCCACTTTCGATGATACTTCCCGGAATATTCGCTCCCTTTGCGGCATTTCTACTGACACAGCTGATGAAATCTATTCCTGACGAAATAATTGAAGCAGCAAAGCTAGACACCGGCTCTACCCTAAGAATCATCGTCAGTATTGTTGCACCAGCAATAAAACACGGAATCATATGTGCATGGGCTTTGACGTTCACAGAACAGTGGAATATGGTTGCTGAACCACTGATTCTTCTGGAATCTGCCGAAAAATTCCCACTTTCTGTATTACTGAATGGTATTACGGCAGGGGATCTTTTCGGTTTTGCAGCAACTGTTGTATTCTCTATTCTTCCTTTGCTGATATTTGCATTCTTTGAGGAAGAAATCATGGAAGGGTTAGGTGAATATCGTCTAAAATGAAAAGAGCTATTATTATTTCTCTTATAGTGCTGTTCTGTGTGACTATATTCATTTTCAGTATATTCGGCAGTGAATTTCGTGAAATACTTGCTGCCCGTGTAACAACAACGACTCCAACAGAAACATATTATGGTCTTGCCATTCCTGCTTCAGCTATATACACAAACCCAGAGACAGGAACCTCATATGTATTCATTGCCGAACGCACAGATAAATATCCGAAAAAAGGATATGTCGCTAAATACGTTGAGTGCAATTACTCAGAGGTAACCGACGAAATTGCCTCTGAAATTGATAAAATTTCAAAATCCGATGTATTAATTGATTGTTTTTCCGCTATTACTTCAAAATCAATCGTTATAGTTGATTCGGATAAAAAACTTGTTGACGGACACATGGTAATCATAAACGAATAAAAAACGCCGTAAGCTGCTTTGCGTAAAAGCTGAGTCTTACGGCGATTATTTTATTTTTTATCAAGTGCAGGTGTGCGGAACTTGTTTACACCAAAGATACCGCAGAGAATAAGTGCAAATGCTACAACACTTATAGCAGAGAAAGGGTCACCCATGATAACGATACCCGATGTCACAGAAACCACCGTTGAGATGTTACCGAAAATGGTAGCCTGAGCAACAGGGAGACGTGCAAGGGCATAGTTACACAGCATATAAGCACCGATAGATGCTGCAATTCCGAGATAAAGTATTGCACATATAAAATCGGTATGTGTTAATGCTTCTGCAAATATCGAAATAGTTTCTGAACGATACTGTATGAAAGACCATGATGTGAAAGCGACAAATCCGACAACGAACATTACGTATGTAAGCTCAAATGCCGTGAACTGTTCAGAAAGTTTTCTTGAAAGAAGTGAGTAGAAACCACCTGTAAGGTATGCAAGTATGAGACATACACATCCTATTACGGTATTTTCCCCGCCGCTTCCACCAAGTGACACCATCATAACGCCGACTATTGATATAACAATACAAACCCACTGTTTCCAGTTCGGAACTTCATGAAGTATGATAGCACCGAGGATACACGTAAATATCGGGCTTACCGATGACATTATACCTGTAAATGATGTGGTAGTGTACATAAGTCCGTAATTTTCAAAAATGAAATAGAGAACGGGCTGTAATATACCGAGAAGAATAGCTCCACCTAATTTTTTACCTTTGAAATCCACCTTAAAAACTCTTGTAAGGAGCAAAAAATTCAGACCGATAAAGGTTATTGTAAACCTCATAGTCAGAAGAATGATAGGCTCCGCAACTCCAAGAGCCATTTTTGAAAAAAGATAACTGAATCCGAAAATTATGTAGCCGATTGTTGACGCCAGCATACCCTTATGTTCATCCGTCATGTCATATTCCCTCCAATGTTATACCAGTTGATTATACCCAATCACAGAGAAAAAGTCAATGGAATATTCAAATTTTCTGACAATATACGACAAAAATGAAAAAATATAAAAATTTGAATAAATTTATTAAAATCTATTGACAAGAGCGAAATGTGGTGCTATAATTCAGAAAAAACGAAAAGGAAATAACGATTATGCTTAACTTCGCTTTCACATACTACTATTATTACTATTACTTCGCTTAAAAGGTAATAGTGATTTGTGATGCGAAAATTGAGTTGTATTTTACCGCACGGAATCACCATCTGTGCGGTTTTTCTTTTGGAAAGGCAGGCGATGAGAGATAGAACCTTATTATTACCGCAACCCTCAATATTTATTTAAACAGCTGTATAATCAGCGGATAGGATGTAACAATGTTAATCAAAATTCTGTTTCTTGTCGTATTCTTTGCGATAATGATCACTGTCGGCTTCATATGCAAGAAGAAAAATGACAGTGTAAGTGGTTTCGTTCTCGGCGGTCGTAACGTAGGTCCGTGGCTCACTGCCTTTGCTTACGGAACATCATACTTCTCAGCAGTTATCTTTATAGGTTATGCCGGTCAGTTCGGTTGGAAATACGGTGTATCTTCAACATGGATCGGTATCGGTAATGCACTTATAGGTTCCCTTCTTGCTTGGGTAATCCTCGGACGCAGAACCCGTTTAATGACTCAGCATCTTTCCTCAGCTACAATGCCTGAGTTTTTCTCAAACCGTTTTGCTTCCCCTTCAATGAAAATCGCAGCCTCAGCAATAGTTTTTGTATTCCTTATTCCTTACACCGCATCTCTTTACAACGGTCTTTCTCGTCTTTTTGAATCCGCATTCCACATTGACTATATGTGGTGTGTTATAATCATGAGTATCTTCACAGGTATCTATGTTATAGCAGGTGGATACATGGCAACGGCGGTAAATGATTTCATTCAGGGAATCATAATGCTCGTTGGTATCGTAGTGGTTATTGCTGCTGTACTCAAACAGAATGGCGGTTTCGGTGAAGCTCTTGCTGCTCTTTCACAGATAACAGCCGAATCAAATTCCGAACTTAACGGTGCATTCGCATCATTCTTCGGTCCGGAACCTCTTGCACTTTTCGGAGTTGTAATACTCACATCTCTCGGCACATGGGGACTTCCTCAGATGGTTGGCAAGTTCTATGCAATAAAGAGTGAATCCGCAGTTTCAAAGGGTACTCTCATTTCCACTCTCTTCGCATTTGTAGTTGCAGGCGGATGCTACTTCATGGGTGGCTTCGGCAGACTTTACGGTGACAGAATTGCTTACTCTGAAGCGGGCAATCCTGTATACGACAGCATCATTCCCACAATGCTTGAATCTCTTCCCGATGTTATTGTTGCCGTAGTTATCATGCTCGTTCTCTCAGCTTCAATGTCAACACTTTCATCTCTTGTACTTACATCTTCCTCAACTCTTACACTTGACATGATAGTTCCGATAAGCGAAAACAAAGGCAAAAAACTTGAACAGAAGACACAGATGAAGCTCATTAGAGTTCTTATTGTATTCTTCATTGCAGTTTCCGCAATCATCGCTATTGTTCAGATGAAGTCCAACATTACATTTATTGCACAGCTCATGGGTATTTCATGGGGAGCATTAGCAGGAGCTTTCCTTGCACCTTTCATGTACAGCCTTTACTTCAAGTGGGTCACAAAGGCTTCTGTATGGGTCAGCTTCGTTTGCGGTGTAGGTATCATGATTGCAAATATGATATGCACATTCGCCGGAGTTACATTTATTACACCTTTCTTCTCCTCCCCTATTAACGCAGGTGTTCTTTCAATGGTATGCGGACTTATCGTTGTTCCTATTGTCAGCCTTTTCACAAAGAAGCTCGATAAAAAACAGCTCGACGATATGTTCTCATGCTATGATAAAACAATAACGGTTCACGCAACAACTTCACTCAACGAAAAATAATCAAGGAGGCACAAAAAAATGCTTGAAGACGGAAACGGCAAGATGTTCTTCCCTTCCGAAGAATGGAGAGTAGAACGC
>CAYTLG010000139.1:0-5028 GCA_964438725.1 uncultured Ruminococcus sp.
ATGTCGGAGAGACCCGCAAAGGTATACGGAAGCGACTTATCTATCTTTGAAGCATCCATAAGCATAACGACAAGTCTCGCTTTTTCAACGACTATTCTTTTAAGTTCACATTCGCTGTAATTGCCGACAGTAAATCCACTTCTCGTAGAAAGTCCTGATGGAGAGAGAAATGCAATATCAATGTTAATATCAGCAAGGAACTTCGTAGCTTGGAGTCCTGTTATTGTTTGATTATCATGATCCAGACGACCACCGACAAGGTTAACAAGTGGAAGCCCCACTTTACAAAGCTCCAGTGCAACAGCAGGGTCAGTAGTCGTAAATGTAAATCTCTCATTCGGAACATACTTTACTATATGCTGAAGAGTAGAACCTGAGTCGAGGAATATCGAACGCCCTGTTTCAAGAAATTCAGCAGCTCTTCTTGCAATTACGTCCTTTGAATGTACGTTTTCCTGCTTTCTCGAAGCAATGGTACCGTCAGTCTGAGTGGTTATGAATCTCATACTTCTTGCACCACCTCTCACCTTTATCGCCTCATGCTCTCTCTCGAAATACTCGATGTCACGTCGTAAAGTCATGCCTGAAACATTGGGAAACATCTCTTCCAGTTCCTTAATAGAGATAAATGCTTTCGACTGAAGAAGAGCACGTATCTGTTCTCGTCTTTCGTTATACACTTTATTCGTACTCCTTTAACTCATTGTGAAATAGCTTAATGTCATTGTGTTTATTTTAACACAATTATTGTTATTTTGTCAACATATTCAGTTAAAAAAGTTGTAGACATAATTATATTTAACAAAGATTAGAATATGATTAATTTACTATCACTCTATCTTGACAAAGCGTGCCACTAATGTTATAATCACGATAATGTAACACACGTTTTCGTTAAACAAATATTTCCGAATTGAAGAAATAGTGATTGTTACAAACACAATTACATCTTTTTACGTACACCTCTCAATATACGGCAATTCCAATTATACAAATTCAAATATTTAAGCAATACACTAAACTAATATTTCTATAATGCGAGGTATATAAATGCTGAAAATTAATGGACTGACAAAACAATATGGGAACAAAAAAGCTGTCGATTCACTTGATATTCATATAAAAACAGGTGAGATTTACGGCTTTATCGGACACAACGGAGCAGGTAAGACTACAACACTAAAATCAGTGGTTGGGATATTGCAATTTGATTCCGGAGAAATACTGATAAACGGCAAAGACATAACAAAGAAACCTCTCGAATGCAAGAAAATAATGGCATACATTCCTGACAACCCGGATTTATATGATTACATGACCGGAATTAAGTATTTAAATTTTGTTGCCGATATATACGAAATAAGTGAAAATGAAAGAGAAGAGAAAACCAACAAATATGCCGATTTGTTTGAAATGAAAGACAACCTTAATCAGGCAATAGCTGCATATTCTCATGGAATGAAACAAAAACTTGCGATAATTTCCGCTTAGCTACATTCACCCAAACTAATTCTCATGGATGAACCATTTGTCGGACTTGACCCCAAAGCCGCTCATATACTTAAAGGAATGATGCGTGAGATTTGTGATAATGGTGGAGCTATCTTTTTCTCAACCCATGTTTTAGAGGTTGCCGAAAAGCTATGCGATAAGGTCGCAATAATTAAAGGAGGACAACTTATACGCTCAGGTACAATGGAAGAAGTAAATGGAGATGATACCCTCGAACAGGTATTTCTCGAACTGGAGGGTGAGATATGCTGAAAACACTCGTAAACAAACAGCTTACCGAAATATTCCGAACCTATTTCTATGATGCAAAAAACAACAAAGCCAGAAATCGTGGTGCTGTCATCGCATATATAGCAATGTTCATTATTCTAATGGTAGGTGTAATGGGCGGGATATTTACATGGCTGGCTCACTTAATCGCCTCATCACTGCTCCCACTTAAACTTGATTGGATGTATTTCTGCCTAATGGGGCTTATGTCAATACTCCTCGGAGCTTTCGGAAGCGTATTTAACACATATAGCGGTCTTTATCTTGCCAAGGACAATGACTTGCTGCTTTCCATGCCCATTCCGATAAACTATATCATGGTATCACGACTTCTTACAGTGTATTTCATGGGTCTAATGTATTCCGCAGTAATTTCAATTCCAACCTCTGTCATATATATGGTATTACACGGATTCAGCCTAGGATTATTTCTATCATCCATTTTGTATGTGTTAATAATCTCTCTGTTTGTGCTTGATATTTCATGTGGTCTTGGCTGGATAGTTGCAAAAATCAGTGTAAAATTGAAAAACAAGAGCTTTATAACCGTAATTGTTTCGCTTGCATTTATTATAGCATACTATTTCTTCTACTTTAAAGCACAGTCAATATTATCGAGCTTTTTAGCAAATGCTGTAATTTATGGAGAAAAAATTAAAGGTGCAGTATATCCGCTTTATATTTTCGGTATGTCAGGTTTTGGAGACATTCCTTCACTTATCATATGTACAATATCCGTCATATCTATTACATTACTTGTATGGGCTATGATATCCCGCAGTTTCATAAAATTAGCTACATCAAGCGGAAATACAGAGCATCGCACGCAAAAAGCAATTGTATTTTCAAAGAAGAGCAAAAACTCCGCCTTATTAATTAAGGAATTAGGAAAATTCATATCAAATCCAACATATATGTTAAACTGTGGTCTGGGTACTTTCGTGCTTGTTCTTTGTTCAGGTGCAATACTGATTCTCAAAGACAGAATGGCTATTATGCTTGAAGTATTTGATGGAGACACAGCTGCGATTGCTGTAATAATATGTACAGGTATATGTGTTATGTCATCGATGAACACAATGACTACTCCATCCATATCACTCGAAAGCAAAACTTTATGGCTAATACAGTCATTGCCAATAGATCTCTGGTATGTTCTGCGTGCTAAATTAATGCTGCAACTTATCCTAACTGAAAATCCCGTTGTACTTGTTTCTGTTCTTTGCGGATTAGTATTTGAATTTTCTTTTATAGAAACATTTCTTGTACTTATCACATCAACCATGTTCTCATTCCTAATGGCAATGTTCGACCTATTTATTGGTTTGAAAATGCCTAATCTCCACTGGACAAATAAAATCACTCCAATAAAGCAAAGTGCCGGTGTAATGATTACAATGTTGGTTGGAATGATATTCTCCATAATTCCCGGTGTATTGTTCTTCGTTTTATATAGCTATATTGCTTTCTCGCTCTTTATGTTGATTGTATCATTGCTCTTTGCCATCATTGGAATTATATTTTATACACATGGCTGAAAAAGAGTGGTGTAAAAATACTTGCTCAACTATAAATAAAAATGTCTGAACTCCAATCGTAATTCCGAAAACTAAGGAATTTAAGATTTTAGTCCAGACATTTTGTTATTTTATCGTTGCTGCCATTTCTTCAGCAAAACGTACTGTTTCCATGGCATCCTTTGCATATCTATCGGCACCTATTTTTTCAGCATATTCCTTTGTCAGAACAGCACCTCCAACTACAATCTTACACCACGGAGCTTTTTCTCGCACAAGCTTTATGGTATCCTCCATAGCAGGAACGGTAGTTGTCATTAACGCACTGAGTCCGAGCAGAGGAGCATGAAGTCTGCATACAGTATCGGCTATATCTTCAACAGGTACATCTTTTCCCATATCTACCACATCAAATCCATAGTTTTCAAGAAGCAGTTTAACAATATTCTTTCCAATATCGTGAATATCTCCGTGAACAGTAGCGATAACAAATGTAGCCTTTGTTGCTGTTTTTTCACCGTTAGCCATAAATCCCTTTATTACTTCAAAAGCACTCTTAGCTGCTTCTGCACTCATAAGGAGTTGTGGCAAATAAACAGTCTTATTTTCAAAACCAGTACCCATAATGTTGAGAGCCGGTATTATTTCATTATTAACGATTTCAAGAGGCTGTAAGGATGAAAGAAGCTCTTTGGTCAAAAGTCCTGCTTTGTCTTTTAATCCCTTTATAATTGCTCTCTGAAGTTCTGAAGCATATTCATCGGAGCTTTTTCCACTTTCAACCGTTACAGATGATGTAACAACCTGTTGTACAATAAACGAATCCGCAGCATTAATATAATCAGAGCAGTTTTTGTCAAGTCCAAACAAAGCCTTGCATGAATAATATGTTTTCATCATATCGACAGAGAAAGGATTCATGATTGCTGCCGAAAGACCATTTTCAAGTGCAAGTGCAAAGAAGGTACTTGTTATAGCTTCACGGTTAGGAAGCCCGAAAGAAATGTTTGATACACCAAGAGAGGTGTGACACCCAAGTTCGTACTTTATAGTTCTAAGAGCATTGAGCGTGGTTCGTGCTGCATTATTGTCCGCACTTACAGTCATTGCAAGAGTATCAAAAACTATATCTTTTTTATCTATACCATACTCTTTTGCTGTTCTAAGTATCTTTTCGGCGACCTTTACTCGCCTCTCAGCGGTATTTGGAATGCCATCCTCATCCAAAGTAAGAGCCACTACCAGACCACCATACTTCTTTACAAGAGGGAATACTGCCGACATACTTTCAGCCTTTCCGTTGACTGAGTTAACCATAGGTTTACCATTGTAAAGTCGCATTGCTGATTCCATAGCAGATATATTTGATGTATCTATCTGAAGTGGAAGGTCAATTATCGCCTGTATCTCACATACAGCATCGGTAAGCATCTTTTTTTCGTCAATATCAGGCAGTCCAACATTGACATCAAGAATGTGTACACCTTTGTCCTGCTGTTTTACACCCTCTGACAGTATATAGTCCATGTCATTGTCTATGAGAGCCTGCTTGAAACGTTTCTTACCTGTCGGATTTATTCTTTCACCTATAAGTATAGGTTCATTTCCGAACTCGACTGTGTGGGTATATGAAGAAGCCACGGTAATATTTTTGTCTGTAAGTGGAACAGGTTTAAACAGTTTTGTTTTATCATGAAGCTTCTGCATATATTCTGGTGTAGTGCCACAG
>CAYTLG010000140.1:0-5000 GCA_964438725.1 uncultured Ruminococcus sp.
TACAGAGCACTTCCGTATATCGGCATACTCAAGCCTGAGGTATACTCTAAATAATCAAAAATCATAACGGTTTGTTCATGAAACAACGGGAGGAGATAAATTGAAGAACGGTTTTAAAATCGCCATATTCTATATCGTCCTCATCGGCATAATACTTATTGCTACCGCCTCACTTTGGAATTCTATTCCGCAGGATAAGCTGTGTTACAGTGATATCGTGGATTACTTTACAAATGAGCAGGTCAAGGAGTTCAGCGTCGATGAGAACAATGACCTGACGATGATCCTGAGAGTTACTCTCGCTGACGGTACTGAGGGTGAGGCATATGCAACATACAGACTGCGTAGCCTTGACCTGTTTATTGAGGACCTCGGTGATCTTGTACAGGAACAGCATTCAAAACACATAATTACGGCATATGACTATCCGCCTCCGTACAGTATACCATGGTGGGTATCGCTTATACCGTATGTTATAGTAATAATCCTGCTCGTTGCAATGTGGATGTTCGTAATGAATCAGGCAACAGGTGGAAAAGGCTCTAAGATAAACTCCGTGGGACGTGCAAAAGCAAAGCTCGTTACAGCAGATAAGGCTAAGGTATACTTCAAGGATGTAGCGGGAGCTGACGAAGAAAAAGCGGAGCTTGAAGAAATAGTAGAGTTCCTCCGCAATCCCGAATATTTCACAAAGCTCGGTGCAAAGATACCTCACGGTGTACTTCTTGTAGGTCCTCCCGGAACCGGTAAAACTCTTATCGCAAAGGCAGTTGCAGGTGAAGCAGGCGTTCCGTTCTACTCCATCTCGGGTTCCGACTTCGTTGAAATGTACGTCGGCGTTGGTGCTTCCAGAGTTCGTGACCTTTTCGATACAGCAAAGAAAAATCCTGCGGCTATAATTTTTATTGATGAAATTGATGCAGTTGGTCGTCACAGAGGTGCAGGTCTGGGCGGCGGTCATGATGAAAGAGAACAGACACTTAACCAGATTCTCGTTGAAATGGACGGTTTCGGTTCAAGTGAAGGCGTTATAGTAATGGCTGCGACAAACCGTCCTGACATTCTCGACCCCGCACTTCTCAGACCCGGCAGATTTGACAGACAGATAACAATGAATGCTCCCGATGTAAAGGGACGTGAAGATATCCTCAAGGTTCATTCTCGCAATAAGCCCTTTGAAGCCGATGTTGACCTCTCCGTTATCGCAAAGACTACGGTAGGCTTTACCGGTGCAGAGCTTGCAAACCTCCTCAATGAAGCGGCTCTTCTTGCAGCTCGTAAGGGTAAGCACCTTATCGGTATGACTGACCTTGAAGAAGCTATGATAAAGGTTATAGTAGGTCCTGCGAAGAAGTCAAGAGCTATCAGTGATGACGAAAAGAGACTTACCGCATATCACGAAACAGGTCATGCTATTACCACATGGGTTCGTCAGCCCGATGAGCCTGTTCATCAGATATCTATCATTCCCAGCGGCAGAGCAGGTGGATATACACTTTCATTCCCGAAGGAAGATAAGTCGTATATGTCACGTGGAATGATGAAAAACGAGCTTGTTACACTTCTCGGCGGTCGTGTTGCAGAGGCACTCATAATCGGTGATATCTCAACCGGTGCGTCCAATGATATTCAGAGAGCATCGAATATCGCTCGTCAGATGGTAACAAAGTACGGTATGTCTGAAAAACTCGGTCCCATTCTTTACGGTTCTGAATCTTCAAGTGATGAGGTATTCCTCGGACGAGACTTCAACCAGACCAAGAACTATTCCGAAGAAACAGCATCTCTCATTGATACCGAAGTCAAGGATATCATTACGGTAGCATACGATGACGCAAAGCATATTCTTGAAGAAAATATGGATAGACTCCATTTCGTTGCCGCTTACCTCATGAAGAATGAGATAATGGAAGAAGAACAGTTTGTCCGTGCAATGACTGATCCTGATGTAACGATTGAACAGCTCGAAGAAATGGTAGCTGAAAAGCGTCGCAGATCACGTGAAGAAAACGAAGCCCGTGCAAAGCATCTTGCTGAGCTTGAAAAACAGCGTGAAGAAGAAAGAAAACGTGCAGAAGCTCGTGCTGAACACGAAAAGTCACCTTTTGCTGCTCCTGAAAAGGACAACAATGATGACAACGACGATGACGGTGAAAACTAAATAAAAAAGAATCCGATATCATGCAGAAAACGCACGGTATCGGATTTTTATTTTGCTTTAAGTTTGTGTATTAGCGATGTTCCATTGTCTCGGAGCAATGCTCTGCATTCATTATAGTCGGGTATCTGTTCTTCCACCAGTCTCCAGAACTTTGCGGAATGATTCATTTCTCTAAGGTGGCATAGCTCATGAACCACAACATAGTCAAGTATATGCTCAGGTACACAGTCAAGAAGTAAGTTGAAGCATAGGTTTTTCGTACCTGTACAGCTGCCCCAACGTGAAGTCATTGTTCGTATGCTTACCTTTGCATAGTCCACTCCAATCAGCTTTGAATAGTATGTGAGCCGTGGATTCAGCTTTTCAGAGAGGGAAGCTTTCATCTTCTCAAGCTCAGTATCCGTGAATGCTGTCGTGTTTTCGCTCGATATACGATCCCGCATTGCCGAGAGATGAGTTTCAATCCATGAAGAACGGCTGTGTATGAATTTCTCAATATCACTGTTCTTCATTTTGTACGGAGCTCGGACTATTATCTCGCAGTTGGTGTTTATCTCAATCGAAATACTGCGTCTGTCGCTGCGTATCAGTTTAACGGTTCTGTTCATTGTCAGCCTGCTTTGCTCTTTCGGCATCATATTTTTCACGTGCTATCTTTGAAAATACACATCCGCAGTAGTTCTGCCTGTATAATCCATATTCTTCGGATAGTTCTATCGAACGCTTGTAGCCGCCTTTTTTCTTGAAGTCAGACACAAGATATTTCACACCGTATTCTTCCTCAAGCGAAAGTCCAATCTCGTTAAGCCATTCAGCTCTTTTATACGGACTTATCGACAGCGTGGTGCAGAAATAGTCATATCCGCTGTTTTTAGCTTCCTCAGCGGTTTTTCGCAGTCTCAGCTCATAACATCGACGACATCTTTCGCCACCCTCAGGAAGTTCTTCAAGACCACGTGTAACTGCGTAAAATTCTTCGGGAGCATAGTCGGGAGAGCTGATTTTTACATCATATTTTGCATCTCGGACAAATCTTTCAAGCTCGGAAAGACGAAAATCGTACTCTTCACGTGGAGAAATGTTAGGGTTGCAGAAATACAGAGTAAGGTCAAAATAACGTGAAATATATTCAAGAACGTATGATGAACAAGGGGCACAGCATGACTGTATAAGAAGTCGTGGCTTCGTACCGCTTTTATCTATATCGGCAAGAGTTTTTTCAAGGATTAATGAGTAATTTGTTTTCATATTTGTGTCAGCTTTCGTCTGAGTCTTAGTCATATGCTATTCTATCATAAAACATCTGCTTTTGCAAGAAAATAGTAATATTCACTATTACATAACTTCAATTTAATGAGAAAATTGTAATTTTACCGTTGAAATGCTCTGTGAATTATTGTATAATATTATTTATAGCATAATGGCTGAAAAGGAGTTTGAAATGCTTTCGGCACTGAAAAATTTCGGTGTGACGTTTATAATATCAGCTGTATTCTTCGGAATAATAGCGTATTTTGCAACAGGACTTGTTACAAATACCGTCGGAGATATACTCGATGATGAAAATGCGTCGCTCGATAATATTATAAATAACGAGGAAGTTACACCTCCCGATGAGATTGAACCGGGTATCGGAAATGTAACCGATGAGAAAATACCGATGGGTGAGAGCTTTAATTTTCTCATAGCAGTGAATGATTATCGTCCCGATATTTACAATGATTACACTCCCGATGTAAGTTATATGTATAATACCGACTGGGCGGCAGTGTCTCCGACTGAAACTATCGGTTGTCTTTCCTCCGATTATCGTGAAAAGGGACTTGCAAGTATTGTGCTTGTTCGAATTGATAAAGAAAAACGTGAAGTTGTTTATTCTTATTTCTCACCCGATATAAGAGTATATACTACCGGCGGTTATCGCACTCTTTCTGAGGTATATGAACAGTACGGTATCGACAGAATAACCGAACATATCTATGCACTGACAGGACTTGATATTAAATATAGTCTCCTGATAAACGGATATGATATTGACGATATGTATGCACTTCTCGGCGGTGTTACAGCAAATGTCGGAAGTGATATCTATACAGACGGCGTGTACAACACAATGCAGTATGAAACTACAATAGAGCATACTGAGGCTGACGGAACAAAATGGACGGAGCATAAGCCGAACACATATCTTGTCGGAAAGGGCGATGTTGTTCTCAATGCTGACAATATGTATACAATCCTTTCGGCAAAGGAGCATTCTTCAGCGGAACTTTCCGTCAAGGAGTCGTATACTATTGAGATACTCAGAAAATATCTTACATATCTTGCAAATCTGGAAGAAAAACAGCTTCGTATAGTCCTCTCGCAGCTCATTATGAGAGAGTCTGAGTGGGGAAATATCGAAGGACTTGATTATACTGCTGCCGAAACAACTCCTGAAAATGTAATAACCTCTGAAAATGAGTGGAATGAGGAAGAAACTTCTCAGAAATGGGTAAGGGAAACCTATGAACCCGACGGAGCAGTAGTATCAACAAACTATACAATGAATGATTTTGATTCTGTGTATGAGATGATAGGTGCGGTAACGTACTTTGAAAATAAAACTGTAACATATCCCGTCACATATCATTCCGCAAAGGATGATGAATCGGAGTATTTTGAAGCAAATATCAACTCCGGAATATCTCTTTACATGGATTACAGAAAATAAAGTCAAATTAAGAATTTTTGAAATATAAGGATGGTGCAATTATGGCTCGCATGGCAAATGATGCAAAAACAATGGATAAGATAGTAGCTCTTTGCAAAAACAGAGGCTTTGTATACGCCGGAAGTG
>CAYTLG010000141.1:0-4859 GCA_964438725.1 uncultured Ruminococcus sp.
ACCGTCTATCCCTGTTATCTCCTTTATTTGTGCAAGCATTATTCTGTCCGTAATAAAGAAAACCTTATTCAGGAACACAAGACCCGTTGCGTTATCCATTTTATCCAGCCTAAGTCGTGTTCCGGGGATATTTTTAAGCTGTTCAGCCTCCAATTTGATTTTCTCCTTTCCTGTCTGATTTATCGCATCATAGCTTTGTTTGTATTATATCATGCGTTCAAGTGACTGTCAAGCAGTTTCATACATTTTTTTATCTTTGCTTAATCTCGAATTTTTGAAGAAATAAACCTCTAAAATCACATACAAAACACCACATTACAGCATTTTTACCATTTTTTCGTTTGACATTTCCTTTTGTTTATGATATAATGTGTAAAACAAACAAACAGAGGTACTGGGTTCATGTTTTTTAACACCTATAATGAAAAAATAATTTACGTAGGCAAGAATGATCAGCTTACTCAGTTGTCATGTACGCTTGCGGGTATCACGTACAAGAACCCGACTTACCGAATCAGCCGTATGAACTGTGACGTATATGTTTTTGAATACGTAACGTCAGGCAAAGGAACCCTTGAGATAAGTGGCAAAAAACATGAGGTTCATGAGGGTATGTTCTACTGTATCAAGCAGGGAGCGGACGAAACTCACTATTCCTCGCCAGACGAACCATACGAAAAGCTATGGATAAATCTGCGTGGCGACCTTGTAAAAAAGCTGTTTGACTATTTCAATTTTGGAACATACTACATAGCAGAAGTAAATGTTCTAAGTCATTTTCTTGAAATCCACGACAAACTCGAACATATGGAGCCTTCAAACGAATCTGATATTTACTCGGAGATACTTCGCATACTGTTCGATATGCTTGTAACTGCAACAAAGGTCAACTTCTTCCCCACCTCAGTCAGAGACAGCTCGACTGACGAAAAGATACGTACATATATTGACAAAAACATATATAATTCTCTCACACTTGAAGATATTGCCTCAGAGTTCAACATAACTAAAATGCACGTAATTCGTTTGTTTAAGCAGAAGTATCACGTAACTCCGATACAGTATATTCTCGACAAGAAGATTTCCATATCAAAAAGTCTGCTGACGGGAACACTTATGCCGATAAAGGAAATTGCATCTTTACTTAACTACTCAAACACACAGCATTTCTCCGGAGCATTCAAAAAAGCTGTCGGCTGCACTCCAAATCAATACAGGCAAACAAAATAAAAAAATCCGCTCGAATCGGCATTTGGATGTGCTGAATCGAGCGGATATTTTATTTATATTATATGTGAGCTGAGTAGTTCGGAGCTTCCTTTGTGATATTGATATCGTGAGGATGTGATTCTTTAAGACCGTTACCGGACATCTTAACAAATCTGCCATTTTCCTTGAGTTCATCAATAGTTGCCGCACCGCAGTAACCCATACCTGAACGGAGACCGCCCATGAGCTGGAATACTGTATCTGCGAGAGGTCCCTTGTAAGGTACACGACCTTCAACTCCTTCAGGAACGAGCTTTCTTGCACCTTCCTGGAAGTATCTGTCCTTGGAACCCTTTTCCATAGCTGCGAGAGAACCCATACCACGGTAAACCTTGAACTGTCTGCCCTGATAGATTTCTGTATCTCCGGGGCTTTCTTCGCATCCTGCAAGAAGTGAACCAACCATGATAACGCTTGCACCTGCCGCAATAGCCTTGGGAAGGTCACCACTGTACTTGATACCACCGTCAGCGATAACGGGAATGCCTGCTTCTGCTGCTTCGGAGTATGCGTTCATTACAGCGGAAATCTGAGGAACACCAATACCTGCTACGACACGTGTTGTACAGATAGAACCGGGGCCGATACCAACCTTAATAGCGTCAGCACCTGCGGAAATGAGGTCATGTGCAGCTTCGCTTGTGGCGATATTACCTGCGATAAGCTGACATTCGGGGAACTCAGTCTTGATTTTATCAATGCAGCTGAGGATGTTTCTTGAGTGACCGTGAGCGGAATCAAGTACAAGAACATCGGCTCCTGCACGAAGAAGAGCACCGGCACGTTCGGTAACGTCCTTTGTTACACCAATAGCAGCACCACAGAGAAGTCTGCCCTGAGCATCCTTAGCGGAGTTCGGATAACGGTCTGCTTTTTCGATGTCCTTGATTGTGATAAGACCACGGAGCTTTCTGTTTTCGTCAACGATGGGGAGCTTTTCTATCTTATTCTTACGAAGGATTTCCTTAGCCTGTTCATGTGTTGTTCCAACGGGTACTGTAACGAGGTTTTCCTTAGTCATTACTTCATTGATCGGAACATTATAGTCGGTCATGAAGCGGAGGTCACGGTTTGTGATAATACCGACGAGAACACCGTTTTCATCGCAGATCGGCACACCGGATATTTTGTACTTACCCATAAGCTCATCTGCTTCATATACATAATTTTCGGGATGGAGGAAGAACGGGTCTGTTATTACTCCGTTTTCGCTTCTTTTTACTCTTTCAACCTGGTCGCACTGCTGTTCGATAGTCATATTCTTGTGAATGATACCGATACCGCCTTCTCTAGCCATAGCAATAGCAAGAGAATACTCGGTTACTGTATCCATAGCAGCACTCATGAGGGGGATATTAAGCTCGATCTTCTTTGTAAGATGTGTCTTGAGGGAAACTGTGCTGGGGAGAACGTCACTCTTTGCGGGAATAAGAAGTACGTCGTCAAAGGTTATGCCCTCATACGCAATTTTACTAGAGATAAAGTCTTTCGCCATCTTCTATACCATACCTTTCTTTATTATTTTTTCATGACCTGTTTTCTTTTTAAAAATGGTTATTGTATAGATTATAGTTGATTCACCCCAACTTGTCAATTGATAAAAATCACAATATTTCGCTAATTCAACCCAAGCATTTACAGCATTCACAACCCGCACGTACAATAGGTGATAAACCCAACTACGATTTTTTATAAGAAAATATCAAAAAGCACTTGATTTTACTGAATTGTTAAGCTATAATAATAAAAAAAGAAAAAACGTGTTATTTCTGATGTGAAATTCACACTTTATTTATCGGAGGTTTTACAATATGGCATTACCAGTAGCAGTTCAGCTTTATTCCGTCAGAGATGAAGTCGGTGCTGATATGGCATCCGCTCTTCGCAAGGTTAAGGAAATGGGATACGACGGAGTTGAATTTGCAGGTCTCTTCGGTCATTCCGCAGATTATATAAGAGGTCTCCTCGATGCATATGAACTTGAAGCTGTTTCCGCTCATGTTCCGCTTGCAGAAATGCTTGCTGACCCCGAAGGTACATTCGAAACCTATGCTAAGATAGGCTGCCGTTTCGTTGCAGTTCCCTATGTTACAGAGGAAAGAAGACCCGGTGGTGAGCTTTGGAATCAGATGTTTGAAGAAATTGCCATGCTCGGCGAAGTTGCAAAGAAGCACGGCATTACACTTCTCTACCACAACCACGACTTTGAATTCCAGAAGGTTGACGGCGAATACGGTCTTGATGTTCTTTATTCAAAGGTATCTCCCGAACTTCTCCAGACAGAGCTTGATACCTGCTGGGTAAACATCGGTGGAGAAAATCCTGCTGAATACATCGCTAAGTACAACGGTCGCACACCTGTTGTTCATCTCAAGGACTTCAATATTGAAGGTAAACTTCCGAAGCACCTTTATGCACTTATCGGTCTCAACGATGAAGAAGAGGATGACGAACCTTCATCCTTTGAATTCCGTCCCGTAGGTCACGGTATGCAGAACATCCCCGCTATTCTCGATGCTTCTGTTAAGTCCGGTGCTCAGTGGGTAGTTGTAGAACAGGATGAAAACACAATGGGTCTTTCCAGAATGGAATCCATTAAGACAAGCCGTGAGTACCTCAAGTCTCTCGGTTGGTAATTCAGGTTTTATTTTGTAAATCAACCGTTTTGCGATAGACGGTTTAAATAACAAAAATTAACGAAAGGCGGACAAAATAAATGTCAGACGCAGTTCTCGGCCAGTTCAAACAGGCAGTTGAAGAAGAAAAGGTTTCAACAGGTAAAAAACTCAAAGTAGGTATCATCGGTACAGGTTGGATTGCTGAATCCCACATCCAGAGCTACAAGATTCAGGACGACGTAGAAATCGTTGCAGCTGCTGACCTTATCCCCGGTAAGGCTGAAAAGTTCATGAAGAAGTTCGGCGTTGAAGGCGTAAGATTCTATCCTTCTCACAAGGAAATGATAGACAACGAAGAACTCGATGCTGTTTCTATCTGCACATACAACACACAGCACGCTGAACCCACAATCTATGCTCTCAAGCATGGCATTCCCGTACTTCTTGAAAAGCCCTTCACAGTTACTCTCGAAGAAGCTGAAGAAGTTTGCAAGGTTGAAAAGGAAAGCGGTACATTCGTTTCCGTTGGTTTCCAGCCCAGATTTGACGCTAATATGCAGATGATCAAGAAGATCGTCGACTCCGGTGTTCTTGGTAAGATTTACTACATCCAGACAGGTGGCGGTAGAAGACGTGGTATTCCCGGATCTACATTCATCGAAAAGTCCACAGGTGGTATCGGTGCTCTCGGTGATATCGGATGCTACTCACTCGACATGGTTCTCAACGCTATCGGTTATCCGAAGCCGCTCACAGTTTCCGGTTACACCTCCGATTTCTTCGGAACCAACCCCAAGTACAACGGTGCTGATGCTTCTCGTTTCTCCGTTGACGACTTTGCTGCTGCTTTCGTTCGTCTTGAAGGCGGTATCATCCTCGACTTCAGAATTGCATGGGCTATGCACGTAAATACTCCCGGTGATACTATTATCTTCGGTACAGAGGGTGCTCTCCGTATTCCTTCAACAGACT
>CAYTLG010000142.1:0-4849 GCA_964438725.1 uncultured Ruminococcus sp.
GCTTTATATTGCCGTTAATTTTTAAAATCATATTTATGCCTGTTATCTTTTAGGTTGTTTTAAAACGTCGGAGTACATCGGTATGGTCACAGGACCATCGAGTACAGTTGAAATTATCATATGAGCACCAAAAATACCACTTGAAACCTTATCATTGTACTGAGAAAGTCTTTCTACAAACTTCTCAAATAGTGGCTTAGCAATTTCAGGTGCGGCCGAATTCATATAATCAGGGCGGTTTCCTTTTCTATATGAACCATAGAGGGTAAAGTTAGGAACCACCATAAAGCCACCACCTACATCTCCTGCGGAAAGGTTCATTTTATCGTTTTCATCACAGAATACACGGAGTTTTGCTATTTTATCAGCAAGAAGATTTATGTCCTCCTCAGTATCCTCATGAGTGACACCAACAAGTACATATAATCCCATACCGCATTCGGCTACTATTTTCCCATCGACAACAACATTTCCCGATGAAATTCTTTGTATTACAGCTATCATTTTATTTGTTTCCTCAATTATGCAAATCCTCTCTGAATTGAGTGGACGTGATTTATATTTTTAAGTCTTGAAATAATTGAATTGAAGTGATCAATATTTTTACATCCCACGGTGAGATTGATTATAATATCATTTTCAGTTCTGCGTTTTGTATTAATCGAAAGCAGTGTTACTTTCATATCTGCAAGAGCAGTTGTAATATTTGCAAGAAGCATGATATCATTTTCAGCAAATATCTGAAGCATAACTTCATACAGTGACTTCTGTTCGACCGACGGAGATTCGATATCCCACTCTGTATTTACCCAACGGTCTTTTGTATCTTGATTCTGCATTCCTGCAATAACATTGGGACAGTCACGCTTATGTATGGATATACCATATCCCTTTGTAATAAATCCGATTATTGAGTCTCCCGGAAGAGGGTTACAGCACTTTGCAAATTTAACATCACAACCGTATTCTCCATCAACGATGATTCCTCCGGTTGAGCGTATCTTCTTTGGCTTCTGTGTCTGTACCTGGTCAGTGTCTGTGATAATACTTACCTGCTCTTCAGGCTTTACAATACGCTCATATTCCTGCTTCAGCTTTGTTACGACTTTTGAAAGAGCAATTCCATTATAGCCCAGTGTATTATAAAGGTCCTCTACTTCTCTCATGCCGAGTTTATGTGTAGTGGAAACAAGAATATCATTCTTCTGAGCCTCGGTGGGTCTTACTTTAAACTTTGCAAATTCTCTGTCAAGCTCTGCCGCACCGATTCGTATATTTTCAGGACGCTGTTCTTTCTTGAACCATTGACGAATCTTGGTTCTTGCTTCACTTGTCTTGACGATTTTGAGCCAGTCTCTGCTAGGTCCCTTTGCAGCCGATGAAGTTATGACTTCAACGATATCACCGGTTTCCGGAGCCTTATCAATAGGAGCTATCATACCATTAATCTTAGCACCTATCATCTTGTTACCAACTGCAGAGTGAATAGCATATGCAAAATCAATAAGCGTAGCCCCCTGAGGAAGTGCAATAACATCTCCCTTCGGGGTAAATACGAATGTCTCGTCACTGAATATATCAATTTTCAATGCGTGCATAAAATCTTCACTGTCAATTGCACCATCCTCGGTGTCAATCAGCTTTGATATCCATGCGAGCTTCTTGTCGATATCCTCTTTACTCTTATCGCCGGATTTATATTTCCAGTGAGCTGCAATACCATATTCAGCAACATGGTGCATCTCACGTGTTCTTATCTGAACTTCAAACGGAATACCGTCACGTCCGATAACGGTTGTGTGGAGCGACTGATACATATTCGGTTTAGGAGTCGAGATATAGTCTTTAAATCTACCCGGAATGCTTTTGAACAGC
Organism: uncultured Ruminococcus sp.; assembly: GCA_964438725.1. Lineage (GTDB taxonomy): Bacteria > Bacillota > Clostridia > Oscillospirales > CAG-272 > UMGS1696. Next base: position 1,876 of record CAYTLG010000142.1, read on the forward strand.
TCATGGATGATTCCGAGTGCTGTATAACATTCAAGCTCAGTATCAACGATTATTCTTATTGCATAAAAGTCGTATATTTCATCAAAGCTCTTGTCTTGTTTGAACATTTTACGATATATGGAATATACAGTCTTTACTCTTCCCTCAAGCGTAAAGTTGATATTATATTCATCAAGTTTTTCTGATACATACGCACGAGTATTTTCGATAAAGTTCTGATTCTGACCGTATTTTTTCTCGATATCGTTCGATACTTCTGCATATCCTATCGGGTCAAGGTATTGGAGTGCAAGATTTTCAAGCTCCTGCTTCATTCTCTGCATACCAAGTCGATGTGCAAGCGGAGCATATACGTGCATTGTTTCAAGGGCAGTAGTTCTTCTCTTAGCTTCCGTCTTTACACCGAGTGTACGCATATTGTGAAGTCTGTCACAGAGCTTTATGAATATAACACGGATATCCTTAGACATCGCAAGAAGCATTTTACGGATATTCTCCATATTTGCTTCTTCTTTATCCTCTACGTTTATGACTTTCATCTTTGTAAGACCATCAACAAGCATCGCTACATCATCACCGAAGCGAAGCCGTATGGTCTCAATATTTGTTTTATCGGGACAGTCTTCAACTGTGTCGTGTAAAAAAGCCGCACATATAGAATCTGTATCAAGTCCAAGAGATGTTGCAATTTCAGCTACTGCTATTGGATGAGATATATACGGCTCACCACTCACACGGAACTGTCCCTCATGCAGAGCCTTTGCGTAAAGATATGCACGTTCTATTTTTTCAACGTCATAATGCTTTTCGCTGCTTTTTATTACGGACATCAGTTTGTCTATACCAACTGAACCGTAGCTTGTTTTGTTTTCTTCAATATTTGACATATTATCAACCATACGATCCTTTACTCAAAAGCAAGGTCGGATCTCAGCTTTCTAAGAATATTTGATCTATCAAGATTTGTCTTTGTCTTAGCTGCTATAAGTCTGAATGCGTATATTTCTTTATCAGCATCAAGTTCTCTTACATCAAGTAAGGTCAGCTCACTGAATACGAGCATCATAAATCTCAGCTTTACATATCCTATCTTCTTACCACTTGATTCAATTAGATTAAGCAACGCTCTTATTGAGAATACTTCATGCTCAAGTCTAACCTCACGACGTATCGTACTATATAAAAGAGCAAAATCCTCATGTAATGGAACAATATTACATACTTCAGCAGAAGTCAGATCTGTGGGGATCTCACCATTTCTCAGCTTTTTAAAAAGTTCTCTTTCTTGGGATTCATACGCAAACTCTTTTTCGGCAAGTCTTATATCCTTTACCATCATTTGTATTGTGCGATGATTCTGAAACTCATTTATATCAAGTGAGAACATAACATCAACTTTATCGCCGGGGTAGAGTCCTATATCATCGAGAGTATGGCGGAAGAACATTGCATTTATGATATTGTTGCCCACCTTCAGCATGAGTCTGGTATGCTTACCACCACCGACAAGGGACGTTTCCACTATCTCAAGACGTCTCATCACAAAAACAGGTACAGGGTTTGAAATCCCAAACGGTTCAAGACAGTAAAGCTCCTCTGCTTGCTCCATATTAACATCTTCAGGTGATAACTCGCACTCAGCTTCAAGTACAGATGTACGTTCAACGTCTTTAAGTTTTTCCCTTGCACAATCGTTAAGTCGCTTTTTAAACTCAGTTAGATTCTCACGTTTTACCGTAAGTCCTGCTGCAAGTTCGTGCCCACCGAATTTTTCGAGAATATCTGAACATGATGAAAGTGCCTCTACAAGATTCAGTCCCTTTATACTTCTTCCCGAACCTTTTCCCAAGTCTTCCGCACTCTTTTCTTCTCCGTTACCTTCAAACGATATCATGATCGATGGAGAGGCATATTTTTCGGTTATTCGTGAAGCTACTATGCCTATTATGCCATGATGCCATTCTTCATCGTCCAGAATTATTACAGGGTCATTCTTAAAGTCATGAGAAGCATCTATTCTTGCATATGCCTGAGCAACTATCTTGTTTTCTTCATTCTGCCTTTCACGATTTATGTCACATAGCTTTTTTGCGATTGGAGCAGCAGTTTCACAGTCTTCAGCTAAGAATAGATTTACTGCTATTGAAGCATCGCTGATTCTTCCCGCTGCATTTATACGTGGAGCTATTGTATATCCGATGAATGATGTGGTTATCTTTCTCTTTGTCTGATACTTTGAGTCGGACTGAGTTGATTCAATAAGCTCAATAAGACCGGGACGTGTGGTGTTCTCTATAAGCGTTAAACCATAGCTAACAATAAGTCGATTCTCATCACATATCGGCATTACATCTGCAATAGTACCTATCGCAACAAGGTCTCCATATTCATTTGATACACGTCGCACACATTCTATCATCTCATCCTCAGGATTGAGTACGGATTCAATTGCACACATTAGCTTAAAAACAACACCAACGCCTGCCAGTTCCTTGAATGGATATGTACAGTCAGGTCGTCTCGGATTCACTACTGCTTCTGCATTTGGCAACTCACCGTGACATTCATGATGGTCTGTTATGACTATGTCTATTCCAAGCTCATTTGCAAGTTCAGCTTCAACCGTTGCTGTTATACCTGTGTCCACTGTAATAATAAGGTCACAACCCTCATCGTGGAGCTTCCTTACTGCCATTTCAGACATACCATACCCCTCGCCAATTCTGCATGGGATATAATATGAAACATTTGCACCATGTTTTTTAAGATACAGATAAAGACTGCTCACGGAAGTAACACCGTCAACGTCATAGTCACCGTATATTACTATTTTTTCGTTATTTTCAACACCCTCAATTATTCTGTATGCTGCATTGTCCATATCAAGCATTTCAAACGGGTCGTGAAGCTGTTCTTCCCTTTTGCCGAGAAATGCTTTTGCCTTATCCGAGTCGGAACATCCTCGATTAACAAG
>CAYTLG010000143.1:0-4842 GCA_964438725.1 uncultured Ruminococcus sp.
CACCCATGAATATAGATGACTGCTTGACTTCACCGGTGAGCTTGTTTGTGAGACGAACGTCTACTTTAAGGGGAGCTGCGTAGTTTACGTCTCTCTCCTTGCATTCTTCGACGGGATACTTAGGCGTTGCGTCGAGAGAGTAACCGACGAAATCTATAAAGAGGTTGCCTGAGTAGTCGGTTATGGGGGATACGTCCTCAAGGACTTCCATAAGTCCTTTTTCGAGGAACCAGTTGAATGACTCCTTCTGGATCTCGATAAGGCTGGGCATTTCCAGCGGCTCATCGATTTTGGAGAAACTCATTCGTATGTTTTTTCCAACCTTTTGAGGTTTGACCATCGAGCTATCACTCCATTCTGTTGACTTTGCCCTTTTTGGCATGAAATAATTCGGATATGCTATATATTAAGGTAAGATTTCCTTTATATGCCGCAAAGGGCGAAGCTATATCAGTATACGATTTTACCACGAAAAACGTAAATAGTCAAGTATATTTCGCAACTGTCAAGGTTATTTCTCTATTATTTACAAAAAAATGTAGTAGATTTTACAATAAATTTAAATGTAAATAATCCGTAAATATTGCAAACTTTATCAAACAAATTTTGCAAAGACTCTTGCCAAAGACAAAAGTGTGTGATATAATATCTCCGCACGTGTTCTGATACAGAATACGAATACGGGCAGTCCTCTGCATGACTCAGCACGAATGCCTATGATTCAAGAAAGGAAGAGTAAAAATGAATAAGCTCGAAGTTTTTGCAAATGAGCAGCTGAAGGAAACAGTACCCTCCTTCAACATTGGTGACACAGTTCGCATCCACAACCGTATTAAGGAAGGTTCTCGTGAGAGAATCCAGATGTTCGAAGGAACAGTTATCGCTCGTCATGGCGGTGGTATCGGTGAAACATTCACTGTTCGTCGTGTAGCATATGGTTGCGGCGTTGAAAAGACCTTCCCCCTCCATTCTCCTAACGTAGTTCAGGTTGACGTTATCCGTCGTGGTAAAGTTCGCCGTGCTAAGCTCTACTACATCAGAGAGAGAGTTGGTAAGGCTTCCAAGGTTAAGGAACTCATCTGACAAAGCAAAACTGCGGTTTGTTGTATTTCGGTATGACAAACCGTTTTTTTGTGCAAAAAATATCCCGTACTGATATGACAACGTGAAGTTATCGCAGTACGGGATTTTTTTACTGTTTTCTTTTGTAGTTAGAGTAGCTTCTGCGGAGTTTTTTCTCTCTCAGAGCCGCTGTTATAAGTGCGTATGCTATTGATATCACAACAATTCCGACGAGCGTTCCACGGAAGAATCGTCCTTCGGTGAAGCTGCTGACACGTGAAAGAAAATAGAGAAATTCACTTCTTGTTATGCTGGACGTTGTGATGAGTGAGCATGAACCGAGGATGGTATCACCCCAGAGAACGGTTATCATTCCGACCTCCTGACCGCTTTCAACGGGGGCATCGAGTGAATCTTCATATGTGTTGTAGCTGTACCGTATTTCCGAATCAAGGTCGATATCAGTCGGGAGATATACTGTAATGCTTTCTGACGGAACAAGTGTAACATAATCGAGGGTAGAGGACAGCTCAACGGGAAGCTCACATATCATTTTATCGGTAGAGAGTACATTTCGATAAGCATATGCTTCAAATGCCCAGTCAAGCATGGATATCGCATTTTTGTAGCTGTATATTCCGTCATCGTTTTCTTCGGCACCGAGTACAACGGCAAGATATGTAAGACCGCTTTCGGCATCTTCGGCGATTGCACAGATGGAGTAGCCACCCTGTGAAGTTCCACCCGCATTAAGACCGAGAGTGCCGGTGTAATAATAGCCTGCGTTGTAGTAGTTCGAGAGCAATGAGTTTCTGTTGTAAATATTGCGGTAGTCACTGAGATTTGTTGCCGGCATGACGTATTTCGGTGTCGAGGTCATGTCGATAAGCCCCGGTATGGAGTAGGCATATTTTGATATCATAGCCGTATCCTTTGCCGTTGTTATCATCGCATCATTGTGCATACCCGTGGGATTAGTGTAGTACGTATCGTATGCACCTATCTCAGAGGCTTTTTTGTTCATAAGCTCAACGAACTTCTCTGTACTTCCTGCAACTGAATGTGCTAGTATAAGTGCGGCATCATTTGCGGAGTTGACAAGCATACACGTGAGCATCTGTCTTGCCGTTACGACTTCGCCTGCCTGAAAGCCTATCCTGTTTCCGTTTACCTCATCGAGCATTGATTGCGTAATGCTTATGTTTTGGTCAAGGTCGGCGGCAAAATATTCGGCGGCAACAATTGCAGTCATAATTTTGACAGTTGAGGCAGGGTAAACACGGTCGGCGGAGTTGTATTCAAGAAGAACACGGTCATTCTCAAAATTATAAAGGTAGGCTGACTGTGCGTTGGTTATTTCTGGCGGGGAAGAGGTGTCACCGTCCTCGGCAAATACGGATATGCAGAGCATAAACAGCATTATTGTCGCACACATGAGTGAAGCAATACGTTTTGGTGTGGTTACATGAAATTTCATCAATACTTTGCAGGAATCGACCGCATTTTCCTTTCAAATTAATATACTATATTATAACACAATTTAAGTCGTATGTCGAGTGTATAATAAATTCTGCCTTGAAAAAAGAGAATAGCATAGTGAGCGGAGATGAATAATGGATTTTGTAATGGTGAGAACATTCGTGCATAAAAATCCTTGAAAAAAACAAAATAATTTGTGCAACTGATTGCATTTTAGGTTCTTGTCGTATATAATATGGATAAAACAAAGACTGACTACGGAGGAGAGCGTTATGAAAGTCGAGCTTATAGGAAAAACAAAGGTTGTTATGGAAAACAAGCACGGCAAGAACAACTATTTTGCATGGCCGAGTGTTTGCGTTCTGAAAAACGGCAAGATAGCTGTTGCAGCCTCAGGTTACAGATACGAGCATATCTGCCCGTTCGGTAAGGCGGTGATATCGTACAGTGAGGACGAGGGCGAAACATATACAGCTCCTGCTCCCGTTATTGATACCCCTCTTGACGACAGAGATGCAGGAATAGTTCCGTTCGGAGAAAATGGAGCTGTACTTACATCCTTTAACAATACAGTCAAGTTCCAGCGTGATGTTAATAAAGGAAGAAAAAATCCGTATCCAATCATAGAAAGCTACCTTGATACCGTAACCTCTGATGAGGAGCAGAAGTATCTTGGTTCTGAATATACAGTGAGCCACGACAACGGAGTTACTTTCGGAGAGATATACAAAAGCCCGATAACATCTCCGCATGGTCCGATGGAATTGCATGACGGAAGTGTGGTTTGGGTAGGTCGTACATACACTTCAAACGATACTTTTATGGGAGAGGTTGACGAGGTTCGTGCGTATAAAATGGATATGAACGGCGGAATGGAATATCTTGGCTCAGTTCCCCCGATAGATAAGGACGGCAAGCGAGTTCTGAGCTGTGAACCACACGCCATTGAGCTTGATAACGGAACGCTGCTTTGTCATATCCGTGTTCAGAATGACAGCGGACTGTTCACCATATATCAGACAACATCGGCGGACGGCGGCAGAACATGGACTGAACCTATACAGCTTCTTTCTGATAACGGTGGCTCACCTGCACATATTCTGAAGCATTCTTCGGGAGTTCTTGTTTCCACCTACGGTTACAGAAATATGCCGTTCGGAATCAAGGTCATGTTCAGCACCGATAACGGCAAAACTTGGGATATCGACCACAGAATTTACGAAAATACCGTTACAGGAGATTTGGGTTATCCCTGCACAGTCGAGCTGTCTGACGGAAGTATGCTCACTGTATTCTATGCACACGAAAAACAGGGTGAACCTGCGGTGATACTGCAACAGAAATGGAGAATGACAGAATGAAAATCAAGGGAATAATACCTGCACTCGCAACTCCGCTCAATGAGGATGAGAGCATTAATACCGAGGTTCTGAAAAAGCTCATAGAAAACCAGATATCACACGGAGCAGACGGATTTTATATAGGCGGAGCAACAGGAGAGGGACTTGCACTCCGTATTGATGAGAGAAAAAAACTTGCCGAAACTGCTGTAAAAACAGTGAACGGACGAAAAATCTGTATCGTTCAGGTAGCTTCTACTGATTTTTCAACCGCAACACAGCTTGCACGTCACGCAGAAAGTGTGGGAGCAGATGCAATATCCTCAACAGCACCGATATTTTTCAGCTACTCCGAGGATGATGTTTACAACTACTACAAGAGACTTGCGGACAGCGTACATATTCCGCTTCTCGTGTATTACAGTCCTGCCGCAAACTTTAAAATGAGTGCAAAATTTGCGAAAAGGCTGTTTGAGATAGACAACGTGACTTCGATAAAGTGGACGAGTACGGATTTTTATCAGCTTACAATGCTGAAAAGCATGACAAACGGTGAAATCGATATAATGAACGGCTTTGATGAAATGCTCCTGAGCGGACTTTCTGCCGGAGCGGACGGAGGTATCGGTTCTACCTACAATTTCCAGCTTTGCACGATGCGTGGTATATATGATTCCTTCAAATCCGGAGATATGACCTCTGCGTATGCATATCAGAAGAAAGCAGCGGAACTTGTGAATGCATTGAACGGTGAACCGGTTATTCCTGCGGTGAAAGCGATACTCGAGCAAATGGGATATGCTGTCGGAAACGCAACATTCCCGATGAAACGCTATTTGGAGGAAGAAAAACAGCGTATTTACGAAAATGTAGTGCCATACATTACGGATTGAAAACGAAATTTAGATAGATACGACAAAATTCGGCTTGACATTCGTGATATGATATGATATAATAGAAG
>CAYTLG010000144.1:0-4777 GCA_964438725.1 uncultured Ruminococcus sp.
ACCCTATGTGGGTATATAATATAAATACCCCGATAGGGTATATTTTTGTCTTGATGGGAGATACTATGGAAAACAAATGCTGTTGTCATTGTCATGATAAAAAAGAGCGTTCCGAGGAGGAATACAAGAAGCTGATAAACCGTTTGAGCCGTATAGAGGGACAGATACGTGGTATTCGTGGAATGGTCGAAAAGGACGCATATTGCCCCGATATTATGACTCAGGTTGCCGCCGTAACCGCTGCACTGAACGCATTCAATAGGGAACTATTGGCAAATCATATCCGTTCGTGCGTAGTGGAGGATATCCGTGACGGCAAGGATGATATAGTTGAAGAACTTGTTGCAACTCTCGGAAAACTCATGAAATAAGCCTTATAACGGGGATTTTCACATATTTTCGTTTAGAATTGATTTATAATACCAAAACACGGAAAGGAAGAAAATGGAACAATATAATGTTACGGGAATGAGCTGTGCCGCTTGTTCTGCGAGGGTTGAGAAAGCAGTAAATTCCGTCAGCGGAGTTACATCCTGCGCGATCAGCCTGCTTACAAACTCGATGGGGGTTGAGGGAACGGCTTCGGCTGATGCGATAATCAAGGCGGTCGAGAAAGCAGGCTACGGTGCTTCTCTCAAAAACGGACAGGGCAGTGGAGCCGATCAAAATCCGTTAAAAAACGGTGCGGAAGCCCTTGAAGATAAGGATACCCCCCGAATGAAGAAAAGACTCATCGCTTCACTGGGATTCTTGTGTGTCCTCATGTATTTCTCGATGGGGCATATGATGTGGAATTTCCCCGTCCCTGCATTTTTTGAGGGAAATCATGTCGCAATGGGACTGCTCCAGCTGATTTTGGCGGCGATAGTCATGGTTATCAACCAGAAATTCTTTATAAACGGAGCAAAAGGTTTGATACATCGCTCCCCGAATATGGATACACTGGTAGCACTTGGAAGCTCTGCGGCGTTTGTTTACAGCACATATGCGTTGTTTCAGATGACAGCGGCTCAGGTCGCAGGTGATATGGATACGGTAGTGGGGTATATGCACGAGCTTTATTTTGAGTCGGCTGCCATGATACTTGCACTGATAACGGTCGGTAAAATGCTCGAAGCACGTTCAAAGGGTAAGACGACAAACGCTCTGAAAAGCCTGATGGAGCTTGCACCCGATACTGCAACGGTTGAAAGAAATGGAGAAATCGTCACGATTCCCGTAAGCGAAGTTCGAAAAGGCGAGATTTTTGCAGTAAAACCCGGCGAGAAAATACCGGTTGACGGAGTTGTGATTGACGGAAGCGGAGCTGTCGATGAATCCGCACTGACAGGCGAAAGCATTCCTGTTGATAAGGCGGCAGGTGACATGGTATCGGCGGCAACGGTCAATCGCTCAGGCTATCTCAGATGCGAGGCTTCACGTGTCGGAGAGGATACTACACTTGCTCAGATAATTAAAATGGTAAGCGATGCGGCAGCTACAAAGGCTCCTATCGCTAAAATAGCCGACAAGGTTTCTGGAGTTTTCGTTCCGACAGTCATTTCAATTGCCGTTGTGACCTGTGCGGTGTGGCTCATTCTCGGATATGATGTCGGATTTGCGGTAGCACGTGGAATTTCCGTCCTCGTTATAAGCTGTCCTTGTGCGTTGGGACTTGCTACTCCCGTTGCGATAATGGTCGGAAACGGTGTTGGTGCGAAGAATGGTATTCTTTTTAAAAATGCGGTGTCCCTTGAAAATGCAGGTCGTGTACAGATAATGGCTCTCGACAAAACGGGAACTATTACCAAAGGCGAGCCGGCAGTAACAGATGTTATCCCGTCTGACGGAGTGTCGGAAGAAATGCTCATGACGGCGGCATATTCACTTGAGTTAAAGAGCGAGCATCCTCTTGCACGTGCGGTAGTTCGTGAGGGCGAAAAAAATGCGGTCTCACCCTTTGCGACAGAAAACTTCACGGCGGAGGTCGGAAACGGTCTTTCTGCGGAGCATGACGGTAAAATGCTCAGAGGCGGCAACCTCAAATTTATCGGACAGTACGCTGAAATTTCCGAAAAAATGCGTGAAAAAGCAGATGAGCTTGCAAAAAAAGGAAAAACACCCCTCTATTTTGCGGAAAATGACCGCCTTCTCGGTATGATTGCGGTGGCAGACGTTATAAAGGAAGAAAGCCGTGAAGCCATTGCACAGCTGAAAAACATGGGTATACGTGTCGTAATGCTCACAGGTGACAACGCAGCCACAGCTAAGGCTATCGGAGATGAAGCAGGGGTAGACGAAGTTATATCAGACGTACTGCCCGATGGAAAAGAAAAGGTAGTAAGACGGCTTATGAGTGAGGGCAAGGTGGCAATGGTCGGTGACGGTATCAACGATGCTCCTGCACTGACCGCAGCTGATATTGGTATTGCGATTGGAGCCGGAACCGATGTTGCGATAGATGCCGCCGATATTGTTCTTATGAACTCAAAGCTGACAGACGTACCCGCAGCAGTTCGTCTTAGCCGTGGAACTATCCGTAACATCCACGAGAATCTGTTCTGGGCATTCATTTACAACATTATCGGAATACCGCTGGCGGCAGGTGTGTTCATTTCACTTCTCGGCTGGCAGATGAACCCCATGTTCGGAGCGGCTGCAATGTCTCTCTCCAGCTTCTGCGTGGTAACAAACGCCTTGAGACTGAACCTTATCAAAGTTCACGACCCGAAGCACGACCACAAGATGCGAAAGAAAGCTGCAAAGACAGACTCTGCGGATGGAAACAGCACAGTTACAATGAAAATCAGCGGAATGATGTGCTCACACTGCGAAGCCTCTGTCAAATCCGCACTTGAAGCTGTTGATGGAGTTATTTCAGCGGAAGCGAGCCACGAAAAGGGCATTGCAACTGCCGAAACGACCGAAAAAACCAAAAAACTTCTTAAAGAGATGAAAAAAGCGGTAGTCAAAGAGGGCTACAAGGTCGAAGGAATAGAATAAAACAAAAAAGACTGAGATGTAATTCCGTATTATGGAAAAAACAAACTCAGTCTTTTGTTATTTTATGTTAAATTAAAGGAAAAGTTTACCGTATCCGAACGCTATGAAGGCAGCGATCCATGCGACAACACACTGCTCCACAACGACACCGACAGCCCACTTTGTTCCAAGCTCACGCTTTACCGAGGTTATCGCAGCGACGCAGGGGGTATACAGCAGGCAGAACACGAGCAGACTCAGTGCGGCGGCAGGGGATATTGCGGCAAGAATGCTTTCGGTTGAACCAAAGAGGATGTTCAGCGTAGACACAACACTTTCTTTAGCCATGAAGCCTGTGATAAGTGCTGTGGAAATTCTCCAGTCTCCGAAGCCGAGAGGGGCAAAGAGAGGAGCAATAACTCCCGATATCATGGCGAGAATGCTTTCATGCGGACTTTCGACAACATTAAGTGTTAAATCGAAGTTCTGGAGGAACCAAATTATAATGGTTGCCAGGAAGATTATCGTAAACGCACGCTGTAAGAAGTCTTTAGCCTTATCCCAGAGCAGAAGAGCGACGTTCTTTGCACCCGGCAGACGGTAGTTGGGAAGCTCCATAACGAACGGAACCGGCTCACCCTTGAAAAGCGTACCTTTCATAAGGAATGCCATGAGTATTCCGACAAGGATGCCTATAACGTAAAGTATTACCATCACAAGTGCAGCGTGGTCGGGGAAAAATGCCTTTGCAAAGAATCCGTATATCGGCAGCTTTGCTGAACAGCTCATGTAGGGGGTAAGCAGAATAGTCATTTTACGGTCACGTTCAGACGAGAGGGTTCGTGTTGCCATAACGCCCGGAACCGTACATCCGAAGCCGATTAGCATGGGAACGATACTTCTGCCCGACAGACCGATACCACGAAGCATTTTGTCCATTACGAACGCAACTCTTGCAATATATCCGCTGTCCTCCATGAGCGAGAGGAAGAAGAACAATGTAACGATAACGGGTAAGAAGCTGAGTACACTTCCGACACCGTTGAATATGCCGTCTATTATAAGTGAATGCAGTACCTCGTTTACGCCAGCCTGTGTCATTGCGTTGTCAACAAGGTTTGTGAGTGCATCTATTCCCATTCCGAGAAGTGATTCAAGCCCCGCTCCTATTACGTTGAACGTAAGGAAGAACACGAGAGCCATTATTCCGATGAACGCCGGGAGAGCAGTGTACTTTCCCGTGAGTATCTTGTCAATTCTGCGGCTTCTTGCGTGTTCACGGCTTTCGTGTGGCTTTACTACCGTCTGTGAACATACCTTGCCGATGAAAGTGAATCTCATCTGTGCTATTGCGGCGGCAGGGTCAAGTCCACCCTCGCTTTCAAGCTGGGATATGATGTGACCTATCATGTCAAGCTCATTTTCATCGAGACATAGCTTTTCGATTATCAGCTTGTCTCCCTCAATGACCTTGCTTGCGGCAAATCTTATCGGAATGCCTGCTTCCTTTGCGTGGTCCTCGATAAGGTGCATTATTCCGTGCAAAGCTCTGTGCATTACTCCGCCGTTGTCATCAGCACCGCAGAAATCGACTCTGGTGGGGGTCTCCTGATACTTTGCAACGTGAAGTGCGTGTTCGACAAGCTCATCTATACCTTTGTTCTGTGAAGCGGAAATGGGAATTACAGGAAGTCCGAGAAACTCCTCCATCTCATTTACACGGACGGAACCACCGTTTGCATATACCTCGTCCATCATGTTGAGGGCAAGAACCATCGGAATGTCAAGCTCCATCAGCTGCATTGTGAGGTAGAGG
>CAYTLG010000145.1:0-4743 GCA_964438725.1 uncultured Ruminococcus sp.
AGGGATGCTTGCCCTGAGAAATATTGTGTTTGGAGCACCAAAGACCCTGCTTGCCACGATAATCAACAATTGACGATAATTTTCGTAATCGAACACGCAACATAATCAACAATGCACCCCAAAACACGCCGAAAAGCTGAGAAAAACAGCGATCCGGCGTTCTTTTGTATAGATGACATTGTTGATTGCGATAATAAAGCTTAAATTCTCGCACATCGTATTCGGTTTTTTCGGAGAGAGGTTTGTTCAGTAGGGAGAGGTATTCCGTGACACATTCGGTGTAGGAGCGGATGATATGTCTGCTGAAACCGCGAAGCTGCATATCTTCACGGAATTTCGAGAGGATTTTGTACATAATGGATCTCCTGTATAGTTCTCACACGATGGTGTGGTGGAGATATTATACAGGAGAGAGTTAAAGTTTGTATGAACTGTATGGCGAAGGGAGACCGCACGAACGGTTTCTACCACGCCAGCGGCTGGGTTCAATGAATAGAAAATTATCAAAACTCATGTTGGTGTTTTCTCACGCCTTTTTTGTTTGTGAGATTCGAAAATTTTCTATTCACACCGCGAAACTTTAACTTCAAATTGAAAATAAATCCCTCGCCCAAATAAATCTACTACCCTCTATATTTTCAATATTTATTTGTTTTTTACGTTTACTTTTTCCATCTTTTCTTCTCTTTAATATATGAACGCGTTCAAATTGTAAAAATTACAGGAGAATTATATGGCAATCAATCACACTGTAGAACTTTATACGACTTCTAGTGACGAAAAAGAGTTCAGATTACTGCTTACTAAAGCCAAATATGTACGTCCTTATATTATTAATATGCCTATCAGTGATAGTGGACAATTGGGCATTAATGGAGGTTTCTTTGGATCAGATGATTATAACGAACCACCTGAAAGTGAGGATGCAAACTATCCTTCTGGTTCTTGTGGTCGTTCAATTAGTTGGGCTAAAAATTATACGAAAACATATCCATATAATGGTACAGCTACTAATCATTATTCTAGAGGTACAGTTGTAATCTCTACAAACACAAGTACACAGAAAACGCTTGCGGAAGTAATCAGTGCTGACTCTGTCGCAACGATTAACAGTTTATATCCATCTACCAATATCAGTATTGACGCAATGATTGGAGGTGGTGAGTTAGCGGTTGGTTCGTCTGATACATATTGGAAGAATAATGTGTACGATGCTGAAGGATGGACTAGCGATATTTTTCCTTGGCTGGGTGAATGGGAGAAGGCTACCGATATCTATACAAGTCTATTTCCTTCAAGTTCTGCACGTCGTTGTGGCTTAGGTCTCAAAACCATTAATAATGAAAAGTATATTTACATGGCTGTATCCACTGGTAATGCTTCCATATATCATCTACGTCATTTATTTGATGAACTTGGCTGTTATAGTGGTATTTTCCTTGACGGTTCGCATTCTGTACAGATGAGATGGAAAGATAGTAATAATGTGATTCAAGAAGATATCAGTAATCCGAATTCGCCGCGTTATATTTGGAACATGGTTATGCTTACTAATAAAAATTAATATCATTAGTTCGTCGGGGAGATGCTTAAAAAAGTATCTCCCCTTACCTTCGTATCAGCAAACCATGTATGTGTGTACTTTCACCATTACAAGGGATAATGCGCTTCCGTCAGCGAGGCGGCATAATTGGCAGTTGATATCTGTGTAACAGACGCAAATTCTTTCAGCATGACTTCAGCGCAGACAGAACGTCGACAAGCTGTTCAGGAGTTGTGTTTTCTGGCAGAGCGATTGCGATACCACCGGATTCGATGCGGATTTCAGAAGACGACACAGATTTGAGCGGCTCCATCGATACGATCTGATTTACTTCCAGAACGGATTCGCGTATCTTTCTGGGTCAAAAGTAGTATGAGCCGGTACTGATGCCGTTCTCGCAGCACCATGTTTTGACGCTCATGCCGCTATTCTGGCAATCCAGTATCCGCTGCTTCCATTCCTGCATGAAGACTCTCGTTTTGATTTCGGTGATTGCTGTTGTGATGTTGGACATAGTGAAACACCGTTATTGGTGTTCGATTTACTCTGGCTGAATATTTTGAGCAGTGTGCGAATGTTCAATTTACTTGGGTAGAGTGTTTTGCACACTGCTATTTGGAGTTTAGTTTACTATAGGTTAGCTTGGGCTGTACAGGCGTGCTTTGTTTGGCGGTTGCGTTAACAATTAGGATATCAGTTGAATTATGCGTTTAAATATTCTTATTATACCTTGTGCAATCATGAGAGATAAACCATGCAGTAGGGTAAGAACGAGCGTGTACACCACTCCTGCAAATAATATATATGGGAATTCAGATATTGTAATTGGATAATTTAAACAACGAAAGATGAAAGTTGTACTTATACTAATGACAAAAAATAACGTTATGAATATTTTACATTCATTATACTTTAAAAATATACCGACAACAAATCCGGAAACAAATGCAAGTAATGGAGTGTAAAATATGGATACTTTCAAATTATAATCCATCAATTCTTCGCCTGAAGAGTGATTCGGAACAAAGAAATTAATGTAAACGAATGTACACATTATTGCAAAAAACAGAACACCGATAAATATTATGCGAATCAAGTTCCAGTTCATAGTTATGACCATTCCTTTCTGCTGTTTGGACATTTTTTTATTCCTCCTGAAAAAATTATGAAGTTGGATTTACTTTATAACGATTTTATTCTCCATATATTGTGAACGCGTTCAAAACACAAACAAAGAGGACATAAAATGTCAGTTTATTTTATTAAAAATTACGCGACCTTTATCTCACTGCAACTGGAAACAATAATGGTGCTGATGTGTCTTGGGAATATCGTGCAACCACCACAACAGGAAAGAATAACCAGAAATGGCTCTGTGAATCAGTTTTAGACAGCGGTGTCTATGCTACAGTTAGTGCCGGTACAAGTGACCTCACAGTTGGACAGCAAGAATTCAATGCTAATTATATTTATGATACTCTCATAAATGATGGCTTCACTAAAAGCGCAGCTTGTGCAGTTCTCGGAAATTTCGAACAAGAAAGTAAATTTGATCCTGGAGTTTGGGAAAAATTAAATAACACCAGCTTGGGTTACGGCATTGCACAGTGGACCGGAGCAACAAAATTCATTAATTATGCATATGATAATGACATAATCAACAGTAAAACAGCAACAGCAGTAAATAGTTTAGCAAATAATAGTCCTAAGACTCTTATGGATGCTGAACTTGACTTTCTGTTTTGGTCCTGTGTAAACGGTCATTTCTGCAAACCAACAGGAGACATTATAGATCATACAGGAGTGGATATTACATATAGTGAATTCAAAGACTCAGACCTGTCAATAGAAACATTAACAAAGGTATTTCATGATTATTATGAAAAATCTGCGGACTCTGATGCTATTATTGAGAAAAGAGTCCAGAACGCTTACAAATGGTTCTATCGACTCGGTTGAGAGTTAGTAAAATCCATTCTGTGAACACATAAAATCATAGATAGGCAAAACCATAAGCGTAAACAACTTTTCTTTTGTTGTTCACGTTTATGGTTTACTATTTTCACTGTAATTCTTCAACCTGCTTGTCAACTATTGGCTCCTCTGTTACCGAAGCAAGACTTGTTTTAAAAGCATCTATTGAATATTCATGCCATTCCGCATCTTGCTTTTGAAGTTGTGCATCTCGGAACAGTTCAAACTCATCCTCGGAAACACTTTCGTTTCCTATAAAGTAACTTACATTCCAGTCAATATCGTTCTCGCAATAAGCAAGATCCGTTGTCGTATATTCACCGTCATTAAAAACGATTCTGCTGAATCCGTTGTGAACTGCGCCGCCTGACCAATGATATGTCCCGTCAATTTTAATATTGTTAAATGCTCTGTATGGGAATTGATAATAATAAACTGTATTTTGTGAATAGTGAAGAATGCCTGTAGCGTACTCCTCGTTTAAAGCATAGCTCAACAACAAGACCACTTCCGGAATTTCATCACAGTCAAGATCAAGAATCGAATACTTGTTTATTGATGTCTGATCGTCCATAACATCGCTAAGAAAATCTTCTTTCTTCAAGTATGTAATAAATGCCATTCTTTCATTTTCAACAACAGTCTGATAAGCTTGCAATGCCAACTCAGTTTCGGTTTGTATGATCGTAGCAGGCGTGCTGTAGGTAGAATTTGATGAAATCTCATCATTATGACAGGCAGAAAAGACAAGTGCGAACGAAATGATGAGAATCTTGAGATGATGTTTGTACATTTTTATTCCTCATAAAAAAATTTTACAGATATACCGTAACTGAATATGCATAGAATGGTATCTGGAATCGGATACCATTCTATCTTTCAGTTGATTCTTCAAACTACTGTACGCTTTCTAGAATAAAAGTATTGCCCTGTCCATCTGATTTCGGCGAAACTGATAAATCAGCATCGCACGAACACAACAGAACTGCGGTCAGAAGAACAATTACTTTTTCAGCTTTCTTCACAGTTGATCTCCTCCATAGGGCGGTATCTCAATAAATTGATCTTTAGATTTGACGATTTATCTTACAAAAAGTTCCAAATGTCAGAGGATTTAATTTTAAGTATAGATCTTCTTTAGTTTTTCGAGTGCATGTTTCTTACTCTTATTCACTGCTTGTTTTGTAATACCGAGTTTGTCAGCAACATATTCAGCTGTGTATCCC
>CAYTLG010000146.1:0-4732 GCA_964438725.1 uncultured Ruminococcus sp.
ATACAGGGTCACCTGCTTCGTCACCGATTCTGATTTCAACATTTGTACCATCAGCCTTTGTTACAACGCCGTGGAGTGCGAGAGGAAGTGTAGCCCACTGATACTTTCTAATACCACCGTAGTAGTGTGTCTTGAAGTATGCAACGCCGTCGTTTTCAAAAAGGGGATGCTGCTTGAGGTCGATTCTGGGAGAGTCGATATGAGCAGCACAGATTCTCACACCGTTTTCGATGCTTTCTGTACCAACCTTGAATGCAAAGAGACCCTTGCCACGGTTGTTGAGGTAGAACTTATCGCCGACGGAAATTTTATCGCCGAGCTTATATTCTCTGTATCCTTCCTTTTCAAGCATAGCGATAGAAGCTACAACAGCTTCACGCTCTGTCTTAGACTTGTCGAGCCACTCAGCGTAGTTCTTTGCGTATTCCTTAGCGGCAGCAAGATCTTCCTTAGTTCTTGTTTCAAAAGCATTCTTCTTTTTGTAGAAGAGTTCTTCCTTAAGTGTCTGACCCTTGGTTTTTTCACTCATTTTATTAGTCATCCTTTCAAGAAAATAATTTTAATAATATAATTCCTTATAAAGCTCTGCCGCAGACTCGATATTCTCTACTCTTTCGGCTATTGCTTCATCGGGTATATTTTTCAAGTTACCGTTTTCGTCGGTATTTCCGTCAGTCGCAGACCAGTTTTCGTATGTATCCGTGCTTGTCAGATATGCGGTATACACGTTTTTCCAACGACTGTATTCCGTATAAAAATATGACAGGCAGTATGTTCCGCATCTGATATTGGTTTCGGGGTCGTAAAGTATACCTGATTCGCTGTGTTCGTCAAGCATTTCTGCGGCTGATTCAAACTGCTCAGATGAGAGCTGCATAAGTCCGACTCTTCCGTCAGGCGAAACATAGTTACTTGTAAATCCGCTTCCCTCAAGTATCACCGCATACACGATATATTCGGGAACCCCATATTGAGCAGAATATTTTTCTACATACTCCGAATATTCACGTGGGTGATTCTTTAAATCGGAACGATGTCCGAGGTAAGAATAGACATATCCGACTGCAAGTGACAGCAGGAGTATCGTAACTATTACAAAGCTCCTGTGAAATGCGTTTTTTATCTTCATTTCAGTTTTCGTTATATATATTTTTCAATTCGTCAGCGATCGACATAATCTTTTTCTCAAGCTCAAAGTCAGTCGTGTCGTTATGTACTACGTAATCCGAGCGTTTTTCGACATCATTCTGCGACAGCTGCGATTTTATACGTTTTTCAGCAGCTTCTCGTGTTATATTGTCACGCTTCATTATACGCTCAATTCTTGTTTCTTTATCTGCCGTAACGCAAATATTCTTCACGCACAGCTTATCAAATCCGCTTTCGTAGAGGAGAGGTGCATCTATTAAGACAACATCGTATCCATCTGAAAAAAGCTCATTTGCGATATCGTTTGTTTTTTGAAGAATAAATTTATGCGTTATTTTATTCAGGTCATCGAGATTCTGCCTGTTTTCTTCACCGAATACAAGCGAACGCATAGCCACACGATTGAGCGAATTATCATCCGCAACAACAGAATCTCCAAAGCGTGAACGTAACGCTTCCATACATTCAGAAGGCTTTTCTGCGGGTGAAGTGAGGTCTCTGTACACAGCATCGGTATCTATTGAAGGAATGCCGAGTTTACGGAATATGGCTGAAACATAGCCTTTTCCGGAACCGCTTCCGCCACACAGACCGACAAGCATCACTTTTTTCATAAAACCACCTTCAAAAACTGCATTCTAATATATTTTATCACAATTTCTTTCGTTTTTCAATAGATTTTACGAATTATCTCATATCAGTCAGTGCATTTAAACAAAAAAGTCCCGACCAACACAAAAATACGATGATCGGAACTTGATTCAATTATTCAATCAAAAAAATACTGTTTTGCCTGTTTCGATGGACTCGTTGCAAGCAAGGCAGAGTCTGAGTGACTTAATTGTGTCGTGATAGTCAGCGAGGATAGCGGACGGATCGCCTGTACGAACAGCATTGATGAATGTTCTGTCCTGGATACCTGTCTGTTCTTCACCTCTCTGGTAGAACTGCTCACCGTTTACGTCACGAATCTTGAGCCAGCTACGAAGTGCATATTCAAGAGTAGCATCCTTACAGTAGATATTCATACCGCTCTGCATACCGCCGCCTGCCTGAACATAGCAACCTGTGAAGATGTTGGCTACAACGCCGCTCTTGAACTTAATAACAGCTGAAGAATAGTCATGTACATTATATCCGGGTACGCCGTAAGCATCACCGTCAACAATACCTCTTGCACCTGCACAGTTTACATAGAGAGGTTCACCGAAGAGGAAACGAGCCTGGTCAAAGATATGGATGTTCTGTTCAACAACCTGACCACCTGATGTTTCCATACGTCTCCACCATTCAACACCAGGGATACCGCCGAACCATGCACCGGAAACGAGACCTACCTGCTTATCCTTGATGTAGTCCTTCATAATCTGGGTAAGGTTCTGATATCTGTCCTGGAAACCTGTCGCTGTGATAAGCCCCTTCTTCTTTATCATGTCGCCGATAGTTTCAGCAGTCTTCATATCGAGAGCTATGGGCTTTTCAATAAGGAACGGGATTCCCTTTTCGATAACAGCAGGTTCGATTTCGCCGTGCTGATGCGGAGGAACTGCTATAAAGATAACTTCAGGGGATGTATTATCGAGAAGTTCCTTATAGTTTCTGAAGATTTTTCCTGTGGGGTCAGTTTTTGTTCTTTCAGCATACTTATATGCCTTTTCTTCAACTACATCGCAGAAGCCTACAAATTCAACATCGCCCATGTCCATGCATTTATCGAGATGCACACCGTTACGTCCACCGCATCCGATAAAAGCCGCTTTGATTTTTGCCATACCAAGTCTCCTTTTTTGTTAGTTTTAACGAACTATTGATTCTGTCGCTATTATAACAACATTTTTGAGCCTTGTCAAGTGTTTTTATATAAAATTGCAACAAAAAAGAGCCAACCTCTTATCAAGACTGACTCTTTAGTTTGTATAATTCACGGAAAGAATTACTTGTACTTACGCTTTCTTGCAGCTTCGGACTTTTTCTTTCTCTTTACGCTGGGCTTCTCGTAGCATTCTCTCTTGCGAAGCTCGGCCTGGATGCCTGAACGCTGGCACTGTCTCTTGAAACGACGAAGAGCACTGTCAAGCGATTCATTCTCTTTAACTCTGATTTCTGCCATATTCTCTATTCCCTCCCTTCGCTTTCGGCAAAGGTAAATGATTTTAATTTTTACCCTTTGATATTATACAGCATTTCGGGTCTGTTGTCAAGACAAAATTACAAATTATTTTTCTGCACGGCAGATTTTTACTGTTATTTTGCAACTATATTGACAATTTTTCCGGGAATGTATATTTCTTTAACTATCTGCTTACCCTCAAGGAGTGCTTTTATCTTCTCATCTTCAAGTGCGAGAGCAAGTGCTTCTTCCTTTGTAGTTTCGGGAGTTATTGTAATGGTTCCCTTGAGCTTACCGCAAATCTGTACGGCGATTTCGATTTCGTTATCCTTTGTCTTGGATTCATCGAACTCAGGCCATTTATGTGCGGAAAGGAAGCCTTCACCGCCAATGCTTTCCCACATTTCTTCGCAGATATGAGGAGCAAACGGGCAAAGGATTGCAATAAAGTCTGTAAGCTGTTCTTTTGTGAGTGAGCCGTTATCGTAGATATCGTTAAGGAGTGACATCATTGCAGCGATTGCTGTATTGAACTTCATTTCTTCGATATCGGATGTTACCTTCTTAATTGTCTTATGGAAGGATACTTCGAGCTTATTGGACTTTGTATCGGATAGCATATCGGTAAGACCTGCTACTCTGTCAAGGAATCTCTTGCATCCCTTAACGCTGTTTTCATTCCACGGAGCGGAGGATGTATAGTCACCCATAAAGAGAGTATAAACTCTGAGTACGTCTGCACCGTATTCGTCAACAACATCGTTGGGGTCTACTACATTTCCCTTTGACTTACTCATTTTTTCTCCATCGGGACCGAGGATAAGACCCTGAGCAGTACGCTTTGCATAAGGCTCCTTTGTAGGAACGATACCGAGGTCATAGAGGAAGCGATACCAGAATCTGGAGTAGATAAGGTGACGTGTAACGTGTTCCATACCGCCGTTATACCAGTCTACGGGGAGCCAGTATTTCATAGCTTCATCGGAGGCAATGGCATTTTCGTTGTGGGGGTCACAATAACGAATGAAGTACCATGATGAACCAGCCCACTGAGGCATTGTATCTGTTTCACGCTTTGCATCTCCACCGCACTTGGGGCATTTGCAATTTACGAAGGAATCAATCTTAGCGAGGGGGCTTTCTCCGCCTTCACCGGGTTCAAAGTTTTCAACATCGGGGAGCTTGAGAGGAAGCTGGTCATAGGGTACGCCGACCATACCGCAATGAGGGCAATGTACAATCGGAATAGGTTCTCCCCAGTATCTCTGACGGTTGAATGCCCAGTCCTTCATCTTATACTGGATACCCTTTTCGCCGATTTCCTTTTCTTCAAGGAATGCGAGCATTTTTGCAATAGCTTCTTTCTTTGTTGCGATACCGTTGAGGAAGTCGGAGTTTACCATTGCACCGTCACCGGTGTATGCTTCCTTGGAGATATCGCCGCCCTGAATTACTTCGATGATATCGATACCG
>CAYTLG010000147.1:0-4671 GCA_964438725.1 uncultured Ruminococcus sp.
CGGTAGGTCTTATCACGGCAGGCGTTTTGAATCTCAAGCAAGCGGTATGTATCGTTCTCGGTGCAAATATCGGTACGACGGTTACGGCACAGATAATCCGTCTTATGGATATTGATTCATCGGGAAATATGATTCTTGAGTTTTTCAAGCCCTCCACACTTGCTCCTATTGCACTTATCGTTGGTATTATCCTCATAATGTTCGTGAAAAAGAAAAATTCCAAGCCTATCGGTGAGATTTTCATGGGCTTTGGTGTACTCTTCATCGGACTTATGTCAATGACCTCATCCGTTGAACCCCTTTCCGAATCTGAACTCTTTTTGAATATCCTCGGTGGATTCACTGATATGCCTTTTGTCGGTATTATCACCGGTCTTGTACTCACAATGATAGTTCAGTCCTCGTCCGCTATGGTAGGTATGCTTCAAGCTCTCTCCGTAACGGGTGCTATGACGATGAACCTTGTTTATCCTATCATCATGGGTATCAACCTTGGTACCTGCGTAACGACCGCTATGGTATGTTCAATCGGTTCTTCAAAGGACGCAAAGAGAACAGGTGCCGCTCATATTGTGTTTAACGTAGTCGGTACTATTCTGTTCATGATTGCAATGAGTATACTCAAGGCGTGCGGTGCATTCTCAGAGCTTTGGGAAAGCGTTGCATCCAGTGGTGATATTGCTAACTTCCAGACATTGTTCAACCTTGTAACGGCAGTAGTTCTTCTTCCGTTTACAAATCTTCTCGTTAAGCTCACATATGTTATTGTTAAACCCGATGATAAGGAACTTAAAAAGAGCGATGACGATTACACTAAGGCATTTGAGTCCCTTGATGAAAAGCTCTACGTAGTTCCTCAGATTGCTATGTCAGAGGCGAAGAATGCTATCGGTGTTATGGGTTCAATTGCACGTCAGAATTTCAGTGACAGTATTGAACAGCTTCAAAATTACAGTGAAGAAACCTCTGTCGGTATAGATACACGTGAAGAAAACCTCGACAGATTTACTGACCATGTTGAAAACTTCCTTGTAAGTCTTTCAAATAATGCACTGACGGACGAGCAGAATGAAGTAATCAACATAATGATTCAGGCTTCTACCGACTTTGAAAGAATCGGTGACTATGCTACAAATATCAATGAGTTTGCTCAGAAAATAAAGAATGAAGAAATTGCATTCTCTCCAGTAGCTATGAAAGAGATAACTACCATGCTTACTGCCGTTGAGGATATCATAGATATGACAGTAAAGGCATTCATAGAGGATGATATTGAGCTTGCAAAGCGTGTTGAACCTCTTGAAGAAGTTATAGACGACATGGTACAGTACCTCCGTGACAGCCATATCAATCGTCTCAAGAAGGGCGAATGTAAGGTTACAGCAGGTATAATATTCATTGAAACACTCACATACCTCGAAAGAGCGAGTGACCAGTGTTCAAGTATTGCTATGCTCATTATTTCAAGAGTTGATACTCGTATCAGAAAGAATCATCACGAGTATATTGAAGAGCTTCATAAGGAAACAGATTCCTCATACGTTTCCGAAATTAAGAGCAGAAGAGAACAATATCTTGTTCCCCTGTACAACCTTAAAAAAGATAACTGATTGAAAAAGTGTCGAACTTCATTTAGAGGTTCGGCATTTTTTGCTTTATGTGCTTGAAATATGTGTGTATATGTGATATACTTCATCAAAAAAAGAGGTGTGCGATGGGTGTAAAGCGTTTTTTCGGATATGTTCTCGATTTGCTTTTTCCGCCGATGTGTGAAGTATGTTCGTGTCCCGTTTGGCATGGAGAAAAAGTGTGCGGAAATTGCATAGACAAATTCAGACGCGAGATGTTCTATCATTGTCCAGAATGCGGATGTACTGCCGATAGATGTACCTGTGAAAAACTAAGCGACCCTGTGTGGAAAACGAATATTGGCGGCAGAAGCTCATTTTCACTTACGTTTTATCTCAGTACGGATGGCCGTGAAGAGGATAGAATTACCGAGAAAATGTTGTTTGCACTTAAAGATAGGGAGGTTCTGTTTGATTTTTTTGCGGAAACTGTCTCATCTGCTCTGCGTAGACTGTTTGATTCTGTCGGAGAGAATATAAACGAGTGGATATTCACGTTTCCTCCACGCTCAGAGAAGAATTACGAGGAATACGGCTATGACCAGTGCGAAGAAATAGTTAAGCGAATGGCAAAGCTGGTCGGAGCAGAGTGGGCATATACATTAAAACGTGTCGGCGGTGGCGAGCAGAAAAATATGAATGCGGCTGAACGAGCGAAAAATGCCACTGATACCGTAGTTCTCATACGTGAAAACGTAGTTCGTGGTGGAAAATATATCGTTTTCGATGATATACTTACGACGGGAGCAACGATGAATGCGGCGGCAAGAAATCTCTTGTTTGCGGGAACTTCCGAAGTATTCCCTGTGACGATTGCAAAAACTTTACATACAAAGAAAGGAAAAAATCATGGTAGCAAAACTTATTGAAGAAAGAAATCTGCCTGCTATTCCCGAACGTAAAGAGATACTGGATATTCTTTCACGCTATGAATATGGAGTTATGCCTGAAGTATGCGGTGAAACTCAGTGGAATCAGGTGTCGGAAAGGGAGGTGTGCTGCGGTAAGGCAAAGGAAAGACTTGTAGATATCACATTCCCAACACCCGATGGAGAGAGCTTTACATTTCGTGCGTCACTCGTTATTCCAGAGACTGCTGCAAGCGACAACAAGCTCCCGACAATGGTGTTTATCGCATTCGACAACAAGTACTACTACCCCATAGAGGAAATAGTTGACCGTGGTATCATAGTTGCCGAAATTCAGTATGAGAGCGTTTCAAAGGACTCCAACGGCTCGTTCGACCAGCTCATGGATGCACACTACTTCAAGGATGGAAAGCGTGAACCTTGCGACTTCGGTAAGATCGGTATGTGGTCGTATGCTGCTTCAAGAACCCTTGACTATCTCCTGACACTTGATTTTGTCGATAAAGCTCATGTCGGAGTTCTCGGTCACTCAAGACTGGGTAAGACCTCTCTTTGGGCAGGAGCGAATGATGAAAGATTCACTCATGTTTTCTCGAATGACTCAGGCTGTTCGGGTGCGGCAATAGAACGTGGTAAGATAGGCGAAAGATTCCCGAAAATACATGAATCATTCGGACATTGGTTCAGCGATAGCTTTGCAGAATCAGCGAAAAACACAGAACAGGCAGAAACTCTTCCGTTCGACCAGCATTTCCTTGTTGCTGCTGTTGCACCCAGAAAGGTTTATGTTGCCTCAGCTTCACTTGACTCATGGGCAGACCCGACATCTGAATATCTCTCGTGTGTTGCGGCATCTTCTGCTTGGGAAAGAGCAGGCAAGTGTGGATTTGTTCATCCGGATCGTATGCCGAACGTAAATGAAGCATTTGCAGACGGTGATGTAGGATATCATCTCAGAGAGGGCGGTCATTCCCTTGGAAGATTTGACTGGCTTGCATATGTTGAATTTCTTAAAAAGTAAAATAAATTGAATATAACAGACCTCCAGTGGCGAAATATATTGTATCAGCTTGCGGGAGGTTTTTTATGAAGTATTTAGTTGCTGTATGTGCCTCGTTTCTGTGTGCGATAAGTATAATCTCAGTCGTTCCTACAATTGATGAGGTGAAAATATATGATGATGTTTTGCGTTTTCACGTGATTGCAGATTCTGATTCCGATGAAGCTCAGGCATTGAAGCTGGCTGTGCGTGACGATGTGTTGAAGTATGTCAGTGGGCTTATTTCAGACTGTACAACGATCGATGAGGCGTGTGGGATTGTGTGTGGGGGGCTAGATGAAATTGAAGCTACGGCTCGTCAGTGCGTCGAGAAAAGGGGATATGATTTTGATGTGCGTGCATACATATCAAAAGAGTCGTATCCTCGAAGAATCTATGGGTCTTCCGTAATGCCTGCCGGAGAATATACATCGCTGAGGGTGGTAATAGGGAACGGGGAAGGACATAACTGGTGGTGCGTGCTGTTTCCTACAATGTGTAGAGGATTTGCATATGCGGATGACAGCCTCCCGACGGGATTTACTCCACAGGAATACCGACTAATAAGAGGTAAAGGGCGGTATAAAGTGAAGCTCAGAATATTGGAAATACTCGAAAATGTACTTTCTTGAAGAAAAATAAAAAAATCTCAAAAAAATTGAAAAAAGGGGTTGACAAAAGAGAATGACTGTGTTATAATATCATCGTTGCAACGAGAGAACATCTCGAACGAGCAAATGGCGGAATAGCTCAGTTGGCTAGAGCAACCGGTTCATACCCGGTAGGTCATGGGTTCAAGTCCAATTTCCGCTACACGGCCCGTTGGTCAAGCGGTTAAGACACCGCCCTTTCACGGCGGTAACACGAGTTCGATTCTCGTACGGGTCAAAAACAAAAAGCATCCCAATCGGGGTGCTTTTTTGTTTTTCATCCTGTTTCGCCGTTGAACTCCGGAAGTTTGCGTGTGACTGACGATTTCGTCATAGTAATCCCAAACTTCTGCGACGTTCGAGCAACGCGAGAACGTTGTCTCGATATCTCGTACGGGTCAAAAACAAAAAACCTCCCTCTAGGGGCACTCTCCGTAAGGAAGGTGCCCCAAGGTGGCTCTTGTATCTAAATTAAATAATTGATT
>CAYTLG010000148.1:0-4632 GCA_964438725.1 uncultured Ruminococcus sp.
TGTCTATACATATGTCGGACTTGTTCTGTTCCTCACAGGTGTAAACGTAGGTTTTTCCTCACTTGGATATATCCTCGGTCAGAACATAGTTGAACATAACCTGAAGTATCTTCTCATACCGCTTGCAATGCTCATGGGTTGGTTCATAATCAATGCCGAACCCGCAGTACACGTGCTGAATAAGCAGGTTGAGGAGCTTAGTGCAGGTGCTATATCCGCAAAAGCAATGGGACTCAGCCTTTCTATCGCAATTTCCGCCGCAATGGGACTTGCAATGATACGTGTTATTACGGGTATCTCGATAATGTGGTTCATGGTTCCCGGATATATAATCGCACTCGGACTTGCATTTTTCGTTCCGCCTACCTTTACCGCTATCGCATTTGACTCCGGTGGAGTTGCTTCCGGCCCTCTTACAGCGACATTTATGCTTCCTTTCGCAATGGGAGCTTGTGCGGCACTTGGCGGTAACATTATGACTGATGCTTTCGGTCTTGTTGCAATGGTTGCAATGATGCCGCTTATCACAGTTCAGATAATGGGTGCAATATACGTTGTCAAATCCAAGAAGATTGAGGCAAAAGCCGCTCTTCCCGAATATGGAGACGACGAGATTATCGAGCTTTGGGACAATTGAGGAGGTTTGTATGGAACTTTTCTATGTAATAACGATAACAGACCGTGCGAAAGCGTCCGCAATGCTTGATATACATCACGAGCTTTCGCTGTCTATGGTTCTCACAAATCTCGGAAAGGGAACCGCGACTACTGAAAATCTCGCAAACTACGGACTTGAAACGACCGAAAAGGCGATAATTAGTACCGTTGCTGATGCGGATTCTACAAAAAAGCTGATAAAGAACGCAAAAAGGAAAATGTTCATTGATATTCCCGGAAACGGAATAATGATGGCAATTCCTATGAAATCTGTTGGAGGAGGAAAGACTCTCGAGTATCTTGCCGATGGGCAGTCGCTTGGAGGAGCAAGACCCAATATGGAATTTGAACACGAACTTATAATAGTAATTCTGAACGAGGGCTATTCCGATGCTGTTATGGATGCCGCACGTTCAGCAGGAGCTACGGGAGGAACCGTACTTCACGCAAAAGGCACAGGTAAGACTAAGACCGAAAAATTCTTCGGTGTATCTCTTGCTGAGGAAAAGGATATGATTTACATCGTATCAGCTGCCGATAAAAAGTCAGAAATAATGCGTGCAATCAATCAGAATGCAGGTACAGCAACAAAGGCAGGAGCTTTTTGCTTCTCACTTCCTGTTTCTGAGGTTGCAGGTCTGAGAAAGTTCGACGAAGAATAATAAAAAAATCACCACTTGACATTTTCACCGAATTGAGAAAAAGTCAGTGGTGTTTTTTTGTTTATGAGCCTGTTCCTCTGAAATGACGTACTCCTATTTTCCATAGAATCAGACATGGAATGAGGAATATAACGGAAGTGAGAGGGCAGAGCATATATAAAATGCTGTCAACTCTGCCGAGAACGAACAGAAGAGGATAATATTGTACT
Organism: uncultured Ruminococcus sp.; assembly: GCA_964438725.1. Classification (GTDB taxonomy): domain Bacteria; phylum Bacillota; class Clostridia; order Oscillospirales; family CAG-272; genus UMGS1696. The sequence goes on from CAYTLG010000148.1 coordinate 1,529, forward strand.
GTTGCTATCGGAATTATGAATGTGTAGAATTTCAAAACATATTTACCGTATATCGAAAGCGGATACACACCGAACTCCCTTGTTCCGTCCGTGAAAATATTCATGAACTCAAGTCCGTCGGTTGAGAAGAAGCAGATTGAAGCATATACTATGAAAAGTCCCGTGAATATTACCACTCCGCCGAGTATCATAAGTACAAGTGTTACGGCTTTTGCTATGTTCCAATCAATATTACTTTGCGGAAGAACCACACAGAGAACTACAAGTGCCTGAATAAGTCGTCCGATTCTTGTAAACTCGATTCTTGAGCCGATAATCTGTAAAATCAGGTTTCGAGGACGTGTGAGTAACCGTTCAAACTCACCGTTCGATATCATTCGTGAGAAAGTGTCAAAGCCTCTGAAAAAACATTCTGCAATCGAAAAAGACATAAGAATTGTGCTGTAACACACAAGTACCTCACGAACGTTGAATCCGCCGACGCTGTGGAAACGATTCATCAGGATGAGTATCGAGATAAAGGCGGCAAAAGACGTAAGAAACTGCCCGAATGCTGTCATAAGGAACGATGTCTTGTATTGCATCGCACTTCTCAGATGTATGGAAAAATACTTGAGATATAACTTGATTCCGTTCATGTCAGCCTCCCTGTACTATAATTTTCTTTATTGATGAGTTCAGCCATATTCTGCCGACAAGTATCATGATGGCACACCAGAATATTTGAAGCAGGAAGAATGCCCACATTTCACTTCCGCTGATATTACCGCTGTATATTCTGAACGGTAGATTTTCCATTGCACCGAACGGAGAATATTCAAGCACACATCTCAGTCCGTCGGGCATGAATGTGAGCGGAACAAGTCCTCCACTTAGAAAATCCACGAGATTCATGGCGATTATCTTGACACCCTTTGCATTTATAGTGTTGCATGACATAGCGTAAACGAGCATCGTGTAAGAAATAACGCAGACTGCAGACATTGCCATCGAAAAAACAAATAACACAGCGTTTTCGAGACTGTATGGCAGTGTCATTCCGTATGGGTAGGGAAGGAGTGCAGCTACGATAAGTATTGGCATACACCTAAGTACAGCACGTGAGAGTCTTGTTGAAAATCCACGAACGAACCAAAGCGAATATAGGTCTACGGGGCGTGCAAGCTCATATGCAATATTTCCGTTTTCTATCATATCAAGAATTTCACCATCGAATTGCCATGAGTTAAAAAGCGAAAGAAACGCCTGTCTCAGCCATATGTATGCGGAAAGCTGTGAGAATTCCATAGGAAAACCGGCTGGATTTGCGTCGTACAGTGCCTTGTAGAGGAGTATATTCAGAAATCCCCAAGCAAACTGAGTCGATATTCCTGCGATTGCGGCGGCTCTGTATTGCAAACCGTTGATAAACTTAATTTTGAATAAAGCAAAGTGCTTTTTCATATGTCGAACTCCTTGTATAGAGAAACGACAAGTTCTTCCGCAGTTGTTCCGGCAACAGAAAGATCTGTTATCTCTGCATTTTTTGAGAGATATTCAATAGCTCCCGAAATACTGAGCAGTGACGTGTCAACTGAAAGAACTGCATGACCGTCCACAAGCTCTTTTATTGAAATTCCGTTGCATTCAGTGATATTTCCAGACGAAAACTCCAGCTTTAAAGTGCGAACGGTTGAGCTGCGTGCTTTAAGCTCGCTGAGTTTTCCGTCAAGCAATATTTTTCCCCCCCCGATAAGGAGTATTCTTTCGGTAAGAGCTTCAATATCCTGCATATCGTGAGTGGTTAGTATGACGGTTGTTCCATGCTCACGGTTCAGCTTTTTCACAAATTCACGTACCGCTATTTTAGAGACCGCATCAAGACCGATAGTCGGCTCATCGAGAAAAAGAATAGATGGAGAGTGAAGCAGGGAAGCGGCAATTTCACAACGCATTCTCTGACCCAGTGACAGCTGACGTGTCGGAGTTTTCAGAATGTCTTCAATGTCAAGAGAGGACGAAAGTTCATCAAGGTTGCTTTTGTATACCTGCGGTTCGACTTTGTATATGTCACGGAGAAGCTCGAACGAGTCTATGACAGGCACATCCCACCAAAGCTGTGAACGCTGACCGAACACTACGCCGATTCTTGATACGTGACGAGTTCTGTCCTTCCACGGAGTTAAACCGTCTATCACACACTTTCCGCTGTCGGGTGTTAGGATTCCGCTCATTATCTTTATCGTGCTGCTTTTTCCTGCACCGTTTGGACCAATATATCCGACCATTTCACCATCGTTTATCTTAAAATATACATCGGTTAGTGCGTTTACCGTTGTATATTCACGTTTGAAGAATGCACGTACAGCTTCTTTCATTCCCGCATTCCTTTTGGCAACACGGAAAGTTTTAGTTATTCCCTCAAGTTCGATCATGGTTATTCACCGCCTTTTTTTATGAAATGGAAAGGTATTATATCACAGTAAACGAAACTTGTCAAGCATGTTGTAAAGTTTTTGATAAATTTTTGAAAAAATGCACTAAAAAACCGACCACCATGTAGTAAAATGGAGATCGGTTTTTGTTTATAATTTATCTTGTGGTCTGAGCTTCAACGAGTGAAACACCGCAGTATATTTCTCTGAGTTTCGGCTTTTCAATTTTACCTGTGGGGTTACGAGGAACCGTTGCAAAAATTACTTTCTTAGGTCTCTTGTATCTAGGGAGTCCGAGACAGAATTCATTAATTTCTTCTTCGGTTGCGGTAGTATCGGGTTTCAGCTCGATTATCGCAGCGGCAATTTCGCCGAGTCTTTCGTCGGGAAGTCCTATTACGGCAACGTCCTTTATCTTGTCGTTCTGTCTGAGGAAGTCCTCAATCTGAACGGGGTAGAGATTTTCACCGCCTGTGATGATTACATCCTTCTTACGGTCAACGAGGTAGATGAAACCATCGCTGTCACGTTTTGCCATGTCTCCCGTATAGAGCCAGCCGTTTTTGAGTATCTCATTGGTTGCGGTTTCATTTTTGTAGTAGCACTTCATGACACCGGGACCTTTTACGATAAGCTCACCAACTTCTTCGGTAGCACAGCTGTGTCCGTCGGGTGCTACGATGTCAGCTT
>CAYTLG010000149.1:0-4410 GCA_964438725.1 uncultured Ruminococcus sp.
CTACAGCAACGAAGTTCAGTTCCAGATGGACGGTCAGCCCGGTTCATTCACAAACTCTCTCGCAGTTGCTTCCATAGACAACGCTGGTTTCACCGGTAACTTCTTCAAGGTTGGTGACCTCAACGTATTCTATACTGAAACTGCATACTCCAACGCACCCCTTACCTCTCTCGCAGGCAACCAGGAATACGTAATTTTCGCTCCCGGTATAGCAGGTGACACAACAGACTACGAAGGTATCGATGTTACAGGTAAGGTAGTATTCGTACAGCGTGGCGGCATTTCCTTCTACCAGAAGGCTGAATATGCAGCTACAGCAGGTGCTCTCGCTTGTATCGTTTATAACAATACAACCGGTACTATCAACATGGACCTTTCCGATTACACAAAGACAGCTCCCTGCGTATCCATTACAATGGCAGACGGTCTTACAATCTGGAATGATTCCGAAACTGAAGGCGGTATTATCGGACGCGGTACAATGACCGTGCTTGAAAGCATCGGTTCCGCTATGAGCGATAATCCTTACACAATGAGTTCATTCAGCTCTTGGGGTACTCCCGGTTCTCTCGAACTCAAGCCTGAAATCACAGCCCCCGGCGGAAGCATTTACTCCGTATACGGTGCTAACAATGATACAGGTCTTACAGCTCACGACAAGTATGAACAGATGTCAGGTACATCAATGGCTTCTCCTCAGGTAGCAGGTATGGCAGCCGTTCTTGCACAGTACATCCGTGAAAACGACCTCACAACAAAGACAGGACTTACACAGAGACAGCTTATCAACAGCCTTCTCATGTCCACAGCAATTCCCGTTGTAGAAACAGACAGTGGTAGCTACTACTCCATTCTCAACCAGGGTGCAGGTCTTGCAAACGTAGGCGATGCAGTTAATGCAGAATCCTATATTCTCGTTAAGGATAACCTCAGCGGTACAGCTTCCGATGGTAAGGTCAAAGCTGAACTCGGTGATGATCCCGAAAGAGAAGGTGTATACACAGTTGAATTCTCCGTCAACAACATGACAGACGAAGCAACCGAATATACATTCTACACAGAAATGTTCACTCAGGATATGTTTGCGTATAACAACACATTCTATCTTGACACATGGACAACTCCCCTTTCAGTAAACGTAACCTACACAGTAGACGGCGAAGAATTTGTTCCTACTGCTAAGGGCTTTGAATGCGACCTCAACGAAGACGGTGTTACAAACGCCGATGACGCTCAGGTTATCGCAAACTACGTAGCTGAAAAAATCGAGTATATCGACGAAGAACTCGCAGACCTCGACGGAGACGGAAAGATTACATCTTATGATGCTTACCTCCTCCTCAGCAACGTAACTCTCGCATCTGTTGAAATCGCAGCTAACGACTCTATTGATGTAGTTGCTACAATTTCTCTCACAGACGCACAGAAGGAATACCTTGACACCTATTATGAAGCAGGTGCATATGTTGAAGGTTATGTTTTCGTAGAAACCGCTAATACAGAAGACGGTGCAACAGTTCCTGCTCACTCCATCCCTGTACTCGCATTCTACGGCAACTGGTCAGACCCCAACATGCTCGACACTTCTACATACATTGAGAAGCTCTATGGTGACACACGTGCTCCTCATACAGGTGTTACAGCTACAAACTATCTTTCAATCACATACCCCGGTGATAAGAATGCATATGCATACACCATCAACCCCTATGTTGTTGAAGATGAAATTCCTTACGAACGTGCAGCTATCAGCTCCGGCACTTCTATCTCCAAGTATACATTCTCTCTCGAACGTAACGCAGCAGCAATTGCTACATTTGTAAAAGATGCAGAAGGTAACGTAATCAAGCTCGGCTCCGTACAGAACCAGATTAACAGTGCATACTACTACACTAACGGTTCCGCATGGAGAAGCACAGCTTATAACCTTAACGCAAACGTAAAACTCTCTACTCTCGGCGTATCTGAAGGTGATGTTCTCACAGCAGGTATCGCATTCATCCCCGAATACTACGAAGACGGTATTTTTGATGCTGAATCCGTAAAGGCACTCATCGAAAGTGATGTTCTCGGCGAAGGTTCAGTTCTTGAATACACATTTGTAGTTGACGACACTGCTCCTGAACTCGTATCTGTACAGAAAGACCTTATGACAGGTGCTGTAACAGTTCTTGCTCAGGATAACAACTACGTATCCTCCATCCAGATTCTCAAGGGTGTTGGTTCCAAGCTCATCGCAGGCGGACTTCCCACTCAGACAGAAGCAGGTCAGGTATGCGGCGGTACATTCGCAGTTGATGATTCAGCAGGCGAATATATCAAGGTAGTTATCACTGACTATGCAGGCAATGAATCTGTATACAAGGTATACTACGGCGGTACTCCCGAAGACTTCTCCGGCAGAATGTTCGGCTTTACTTCCGGTGCAACCATCGGTAACGGTCAGCGTTGGGTTGAAATCGATGTAGACAACCTCCACTCTCCTTCTTCCACAGTTGTTAACGGTATGACAGACGTTGAAGAAGTAACTTACGAAGTATATGCTGCTGACTACATCGGCAAGTATGTATTCTTCTCTACTCTCGACGGTCTCTATGTTGCTCCTCAGGAATCCTATTCCGAAGTTGAAGTAGTTGCTTCCTACGGCGGTGTATTTGAAAGCGATGAATATGTTGCTGACATTGCATTCAACGTAGAAAACAAGACACTTTACCTCCTTACAAACCACCTCAGCGATACTTCCAAAGGTACTATCGCTTCCGTTGGTAACGCACTCTACACAGCTAACTATGTAACAGGTGAGATTGTTAAGGTTGCTGATATCACAGTTAACCATCCCACTCTCTCTGCTACAAACACAAGTACGGTTCTCCGTACTCTCGCTATCGACAATGATGGTAACTTCTACTCTTCCAACAATGCTACATCCACAGCAGGACGTATCTTCACTTGGACTGTTGATGACATCGTTGACGGTGAAGTAACAGTTGCTCCTATTTCCGCAAGCGGTCTCTTCGCAACTGGTTACTTTGGAACATCCTACTGCTCAATGGCATATGACCACGACAAGGAAATCCTCTACCTTACAGGTGGATATGGTGCAAAGCACAGCACAGACGTTGATAACGAACTTTGGGTTGTTGATACCGCAACAGGTGAGACCTCAAAGCCGAACTCCAACAATGCTATGTTCAGAGACCATGTTGTTGGTATCTATGTAGTTCCCACTTCCTCAATCACAATGCCCAAGAGTGCTGATGTAACATCTGTTACACTCAACGCTACTGAGCTTGAACTCCTCAAGGGTTCAACAATCTCCCTCGAAGCAGTTGTTCATCCTTGGCTCGCTGAAGATAAGTCCGTAACATGGTCTTCTTCCGATTCATCTGTTGTTTCCGTTGATAACGGTTATATCACAACTCTCAAGGTTGGTACAGCTACTATCACAGCTACTTCCGTTGCAGACACTACAAAGTCCGCTACTTGCGAAGTAACAGTTACAGAATTTGACAATGTTAAGCTCAGCGGTGTTATCTATGGTAACGACAGCAAGGCTTACTGGTCTGAATTTGAAACTAATAACACAGAAGCATGGACAGCAGTTACAGGTGCTTCCGACTATATTGGCGGTGCACTCCATAACGGCAAGCTCTATGTACATGACGGCAATGCTACGTACGGTGTAGACCCTGATACATTCGAGACAGTAAACCTCGGTAGTATCGCATCCTCTTGGATTTGGTCTGACGCAGCAGAAGCTCCTGCAAATGAAGATGGTGCATTCGGTCGTATGATCGGTCTTTGCAACAACGGTGGTTTCATTGAAATGATCGATTGCGAAGCAGGCACACTCGGTTATTGGGACTTCTCTGATGACTTCATTGATGACCCGATGGCTGTTATCGCTTACTACGGTTCCGGTACATACTACTACTACACCATCGACCTCATTACATGGTCAATCATCAGTGGTGATTTCCCGGCTAACTTCTATTACATGATGACAGAAGGCGGCGACCTCTACCAGTATGTTGTTCTCACATACGATAAGGGTCAGTCCTATGCTCTCGTCTCCAACAAGATTGGTAACACAGGTCTCAGTCTCACAGACGTATCCGCTGTAACAGCAGGTGCATACGCTTCTATGGTTTACGACCAGGAAACAGGTTACCTCCTCCTCTCCGTTTACACTGACGGTGAAACAGCTACACTTTATGCTATCTCTCCCGAAGACCTTATCCCCGCAGAAATCGGTACATTCGGTAAAGACGTATGGCCCGTAGTTTCTCTCTATCAGTACGCAAGAGCAACAGACCTCACAGTTAAGTGCGACGTTAAGTCTATCTCCATCTATGAGGCTGACGAGTTCACAATTCCCGTTAAGGTTATCCTCGGCGAAACAAACGAACT
>CAYTLG010000150.1:0-4398 GCA_964438725.1 uncultured Ruminococcus sp.
ATTACATTGCAAAGCCTTTTGATACCAAGGAACTTCTTGCAAGAATCATAGTTCTGCTCAGAAAGTCAGAACATCATACCGAAACCGACTCACTGTCGTATGGTAAACTTAAGCTGAATCTTACTTCTTTTTCACTAACGGTTGACAGTAAAGAAGTAAAGCTCACGCGAACGGAATTTGCGATACTGAAATTGCTTATTGAAAATCCCAAACAGGTAATTGCAAAAAGTGTTCTTCTTGACAGGATAAGTATTGACACTCCAGACTGTACAGAGCGTTCCCTTAAACAGCACATAAGCAATCTACGCAAAAAGATACAGGATGTAAGCGGTGTTGACTACATTGAAACAGTGTGGGGAATCGGATTTAAGCTGAATGAGCAGAAATCTTGACCGAATCTTGACGTTTATCTTGACTGCTTTCTTGACTTTTGCATGATATACTAAGGTCAACAAAGGAGGATAACACACATGGATTATGTTTTTCAAACCGAACGCCTAATTAAGAAATATAAGAATTTTCAGGCATTGAATGGTATTACAATGAACGTACCGAAAGGCTCGATATACGGCTTTGTAGGAAAGAACGGTTCAGGTAAGACCACATTGATTCGTTTGCTTTGCGGATTGCAGGAACCAACATCGGGCAGCTTCACATTGTACGGAGTAAAAAATGATAGCACAGATATATTCAAGGCACGGAGAAGAATAGGGGCAGTTGTAGAAACACCATCAATCTATATGGATATGACCGCCGAGGACAATCTTAAACAGCAGTATATAGTTTTAGGGCTTCCGTCGTTCGATACTATTCCGGAGCTGTTGAAAATGGTAGAGCTTGACAATACGGGAAAGAAAAAAGCAAGGAATTTTTCACTTGGAATGAGACAGCGACTTGGAATAGCAATTGCACTTGCGGGTGACCCTGACTTTCTTGTACTTGACGAACCGATAAACGGACTTGATCCGCAAGGCATTGTTGAAATACGTGAGTTGATATTGAAGCTGAACCGAGAACGTCAGATAACATTCATAATCTCAAGCCATATTCTTGATGAGCTTTCAAGACTTGCCACACACTACGGAATTATAGACGACGGCAGAATGGTAAAGGAACTCAGCAGTGATGAGCTTGAATCTGCCTGCCGTAAATGTGTACGTGTTGAGGTAAGCAATACCGCAGCCCTTGCACGTGTACTCGATTCAATGAAGCTGGAGTATAAAATCATCTCAGATACAACAGCGGACATATTTGCTAACGTCAACGTAACAACACTTTCGTCAGCACTGGTAAAGGAAAACTGTGAGATACGGACGATGCACGAAAAGGACGAAAGCCTTGAAAGCTATTATATTTCTCTTGTTGGAGGTGGCGAGAATGCGTAAACTGTTGTCTGCTAACAATAGATATCTGTTTAAAAATAAACTTTATTGGTTGGAGCTTCTGTTCTGTGTCTTTTTTTCGGTGTGGATAGCCTTTTCAAATTATTCAGATAAAATCCAGTCATCCGCAAATCCATTGCATCTTGAAAATGTATTCTTCATTTTTTATCAGATACTCAGTATAGCTTTTGCGGCTGTTATAAGCCTTATCGTAGGTACAGAATATTCAGACGGAACTATACGTAATAAAGTAATTGTCGGTCATACAAGGGCAGAAATTTATTTCTCAATGCTTATTACCAATATGGAAGCATCCGTTATAGCTATTGCAGTTCACGGTGTTGTGACCTACGTAATCGGATATTTTCTTTTTGGTGGGTTCACTATTTCACTGGGACAGACAATAGCATATATTTTATGCTCGTTGCTTGCAAATCTGGTGTTTATCGCAATATTTGTTGCCATAGCCATGAATTGTTCAAATAAAGCTGTAACCGCAGTTGTATCAATGATTATTGCAATAGTTGTTATTTTCGTTGCAAATATCGCAGGAAACAAACTGATTGAGCCTGAAATGACATATGATGGTATTACAATTACAGCGGATGGAATCCAATATGGTGATTTGATAAAGAATCCAAGCTATGTCAGCGGATTCAAGCGAAATGTATGGGAGTTTATATATGATTTTCTTCCATCGGGACAGCTGATACAGATACAGCAGCTTAAGCTTGACAACCTGATATATTCCGCTGTACTATCGGTGTTGTTTTTTGCTTCTGTAACAATAGTCGGGTACATATTATTCCGAAAAAAAGATATAAAATAAGGAGCTGTCATGGAAACGCTGCTGTTTATCATAGGAATACTTTCAATTGTCATTATCGTGCTTGTTGTTAAAATATATTTTCTGCATCGAGCGGTAAATGAAATAGCAGAAGCATTCCATGACAGATTGACAGCAGATACAAATACGGTAATTGACATTTCCACACGAGACAGATATATGTGTAAGCTGGTGGCGGATATTAATGTTCAGCTGAAATTACTCAGGCAGGAACATCATCGTTACAGGCAAGGTGATATGGAGTTGAAAGAAGCTGTGACGAACATCTCACACGACTTGCGTACTCCGCTTACTGCAATATATGGATACCTCGAGCTTCTCGAAAACGAAGAAAAAAGTGAAAACGTCAGCCGTTATGTTGCACAGATAAAAAACAGGGCAGAGGTACTGAAAGGTTTGACAGAAGAGCTGTTCCGATACAGTGTGGTCACGTCCTCACAGGAGCTGAAGTCTGAGAAAACCGATATTGTAAGACAGCTTGAAGAATGCCTTCTTTCGTTTTATGCTGTCATGCATGAGAGAGGAATTGAACCTTGTATTTCACTTCCTGAGAGGGCAGTTTACCGTGAGCTTGACAAAAACGCTCTGAACAGAGTATTCTCAAACATTATCAGTAATGCTTTGAAATATTCCGAAAGGGATATGTTGGTTGTGATGAATGAAAATGGAAGCATATGCTTCACAAATACCGCACCAAACCTTAACGCTGTCACAGTAGGCAGACTGTTTGACCGTTTTTACACAGTTGAAGCAAGCCGTAATTCAACAGGTCTGGGACTTTCGATAGCGAAGGTTCTGACAGATAGAATGAACGGAAGCATAGGAGCTGTATATGCGGACGGAAAACTCAGCATAAATCTTTCATTTTAAAATAAAAAGCTCGCTAATCGGTCGAAATTGCGACAGATTAACGGGCTTTTTTCATATTCCGAAGCGTAATAATAAAATCTCATCATTTCTTTTGACACAGCAGAGTTATTGTGGTATCATTAATCAAGAAAAACTTGTATATTAATTCAATAACGAAAAGAGAAATAACATGAAATCACTGACATATACAGAACACGGACGATTTGCATTGATAGAAAAACAGAGACCGACAATTCAGAATCCACGGGACGCCATTGTTCGTGTGACACTCGGAAGCATATGTACCAGTGACCTACACATAAAACACGGTTCAGTACCAAAGGCAGTTGTTGGTATCACCGTGGGTCACGAAATGGTGGGAATAGTTGAAGAAGTCGGAGCAGACGTTGTACACGTAAAAAAGGGAGACAGAGTTGTTGTAAATGTCGAGACTTTCTGTGGAGAATGTTTCTTCTGTAAGCATGGCTTTGTTAACAACTGCACGGATAAAAACGGCGGTTGGGCTTTGGGCTGTCGCATAGATGGAGGACAAGCTGAATTTGTTCGTGTGCCATACGCAGACTGTGGACTTACAAAAATCCCCGATAGCGTAAGTGATGAGCAGGCTTTATTTGTCGGAGATGTACTTGCAACAGGATTCTGGGCGGCTCGTATTTCTGAAATAACAAACGATGATACAGTTCTTATAATTGGAGCAGGCCCCACGGGTATATGCACACTGCTTTGTGTAATGCTGAAGAAACCTAAGCGTATCATTGTATGTGAAAAAGACCGTGCAAGAGCAGACTTTGTACGTGAGCATTATCCGAATGTACTTGTGTGCTCACCCGATGAGTGCGAGGCTTTCGTTATGGCAAATTCAAATCACTGCGGAGCAGACGTAGTTATTGAGGTGGCAGGTGCAAAGGATACATTTGAGCTTGCATGGAAAACAGCACGTCCGAATGCGATAGTGACCGTAGTTGCACTGTATGACGAAGCACAGACACTTCCGCTGCCTGATATGTACGGAAAGAATCTGACATTCAAGACAGGCGGTGTGGATGGCTGTGACTGTGCCGAAATACTCAGCCTTATTGAGCAGGGCAAAATCGATACAACACCCCTCATAACGCACAGATATCCCCTCTCAGATATCGAAGAAGCGTATCGTATTTTTGAAAACCGACTTGATGGAGTAATAAAGGTTGCAATAACCGAGGATGAACAATGAAAAAACAACTGAAATTACGCCCTCACCATGGGATGTGTATAGCATTTTTTAAAGGAAAAGGGTACAGCGAGGAGTTTACATTACAC
>CAYTLG010000151.1:0-4357 GCA_964438725.1 uncultured Ruminococcus sp.
AGCAAGCGGAAACTCGATTCTCGTAGGCAATCTCGCTAAAATCCTGCGACAGAACCGAACAACGATCATAGACACAAAAGAAAGCAGTTCTATCTCCGAAACGGATATGAAGAAACCGAGATAAAGTGCAACTGGCGTAACGAGGACTACGAAATTCTTTCTTTCGGCGGAAATATAACCGAAGAAGAGTTTGAATCATTCTGGGAAGAATTTGAATCTTAAACATAAAAAATCCCCACCTGAGACCGGTAAAACAGCTTTGGAGGGGATTTTTATTATATTAGTTTACCTTTGATACGATGATTTCGGCTTTTCCGTTGATTTCAACAGCTCCGGTTCCTGCCGGAATGAAGAAGCTGTCGCCTGTTTTTGCAGAGCATGAACCAATAGTGCAGTTTTCTGCTTCAAGCACGAGTATGGAGAGGAAGCTGTCATCACCTGCGTTAAGTGTGAGCTTGTCATTTGTAAGGTACTTCTTTACTGTGAAATATTCGCAGGAAGCAAGAGTTGTTCCGCTGTCCTTTTCATCAGTTCGTGAGAAGCGTATCTCGTCAATTTCCTCATTTGTGCGGAGCTTTATTACTTCAAGTGCCTGCTGTGTGTGGAGCTGTCTCGGTTTTCCGTCTGCTCCTTTGCGGTCGTAGTCATATACACGATAGGTAATGTTAGAGTTCTGCTGTATCTCGGCTATCATTATTCCGGCACCGATTGCATGAACCTGACCTGACGGAATGAAGTATACCTCGCCCTTGCGAACGGGAACAAAATTCAGCATTTCTTCAACTCTGCCTTCATTAACAGCACGTGAAAGCTCCTCTGTTGTACAGCCGTCTTTAAGTCCGTATACCAGCTTTGCACCTTCTTCGGCTTCCATTATATACCACATTTCAGTCTTTCCGAGTTCACCCTCACGAGCAAGTGCGTACTCATCATCGGGATGAACCTGAATTGAAAGTCTGTCTGCCGCATCTATGAATTTAATGAGAAGAGGGAATCGGTCGTATTTTTCGCAGCTTGTACCGAGAATGCCTACTCTGTCGTTAGCAATGTAGTCTCCCACTGTGGTTCCGCTGTATTCACCGTTTTCGATGACACACATTTCGTTTTCACGCACGGTAAGCTCCCATGACTCTGCAATTTTGTCAAACGGAGCTGTTTTTTCATAGTTCTTTTTGAGCTTATCACCGCCCCAGATTATTTCCTTTGAAACGGGCTTCATGAGCATAGCGTATTTATTCATGTTGTATACTCCTTTAAAATATTATATCAATCTTCACCGAATACAAGTCTGTCAAGCCAAAGTTCACGCAGATCCATTGTAAGTCCACGGTGTGAATTGCGGAACTTACAGCAGGCACGTATCATATCAGGCATAATTTCCTGTGAAACACCGTATTTTTCGTAAAGATTCTTTCTAAGTAACGGAATTATATCCTCGCAGACGAACTTCGCATCGTATTCAATAATGAGCATATGCGGGCTGAGAAGTCGTATTACTGTCTCTATCGCAAGTGAAAGTGTATCGGCGTACGATTCAAGGTCGTTGCATTTTTCTAGCTTTTCCTCAAGTGTCTTTCCGTCATACAATCTCATTGCACCGAACTGGCAGGCGTGCTTGTCCTTGCCGAGAATGAGTTGACCGTCAACGAGATACGCACCGCAGACATACGAGTTTCCGATGTACCAGTAAACGATATTCTTTTCCTTGTAACCATCAACGTGTGTTATATTGGATTTTGCAGCAGCATTTACCTGTGAATCAATTTTTATTATGAGGTCGGTGAAGTGCTGTGAAATTACTTTTTCCAGCTTAACTGTGCAAAGCTCAGGTACACGGCTTGATATTACACGGTCGCTGTCTGTGTTATACGGACCGGAAACGGCCACACCTATACCAAAGCAGTTTGAAAGAGAATATTTTGAATCAATATACGCACGGGTCTCCGAAAGGAAACGTCTGAAGTTTTCTTCAAATGAGAGAGACTCCTGATAGTGATATTGATTTTTTTCAAGCAGGCAAAGACGCAGATTCAGCACGGAGTATCTGAACTCATAAGATGTAAAATCAAGGATGAGTGCGAATTTTGAATCATTTACGCTGAGTAAACCAGCACGACGACCTGCCTGGTGACGAATCTCTTTGACCTGAGATATTATCTCAAAATCAATAAGGGCATCCGCAATTTTTCCTATCGTAACAAGGCTGAGTCCTGTAATATCGGCAATCTCCGCACGGCTTATTTTTTCACAGTTTGCAATTGAGTTGAATATAGCTTTAATACTTTCGTATTTTATACTTCTTAGATTTGAATTGTTCATTTCCGCTCCCTCAGTTCAATGACGGAATAAAGTCAGTTACCCATGATGTCATTTCTGTTATGAAAGTATTATACTCAAGAATTATTAAATTGTCAATAATAATTTCAAGGTAAATTTTTAACCCTGCGTAAAAATACAATTTTTAACCTGAAAAGGTGTTAATTTGTAATAAAAATGAAAAAATCGTCTTTGCTATATACTTTTCACGTTAAATGTGGTATATTTGTTTATATGTAAAAAGAATGGGGGAGTAATGTATGCTGATACTCGAAAATTATCCGACAGTATGTATGTTTTTGTCATTTTTTGTCACATCATGCGTGTTTTCATACTTTCCTCCGATGGCTAAGATAATATCGTTTGCAGCTGCTGTTGGCATACTTACTCTTATTCATGTGCTTCCGAAAAAATTGCTGCGTGAAACACTAAAAAAAACACTGGTATTGTCGCTGTCAGCTGTGCTACTGTCGTGTGCGATGTCATATGCAGCATTTGATATTTATGCCGCAGGATTTGACAGCTTTGATGAAACAAAAGACTATGTTCAGCTTGAGATAAAAGAAAAAACAAGTTCACTTCCGTATGAAGCACAATATGAAGCAGAGATTGTATCCTCATCTTCCGTCAAAAAGGGAACACAACTGCTTGTAAGCACCGCTTTGTTGCAGCTTGAGAGAGGGGATATCATCGAGGGAGAGGTCACTTTTTCTTCGCTTGACGGATATCTCGGCTCGTTTGATGCAAAAAGCTATTATATACCGAAAAATATTATGCTCACTGCCGAAGGTGAAATGCTGCGTAAGGTAGGACAAAACGGTTCTTTTTCGTTGAGCAATGTGTTTTCAGACTTGAATGACCATCTCAACTCAATGATAAATGCACATACAAACGGTGAGAGCGGTGGACTTACCTCTGCGGTGCTTCTCGGAAATCGTGACGGAATATATGATTCTGCAACACGTGATTTCAAACGACTTGGTATATCACATCTTCTTGTAGTCAGCGGAACTCATTTTTCGGTTGTCGTGACTATGCTCGGAAATGTTTTGAAAAAGCTGAAAATTAAAAGAAAAACACGATCTGTTCTGAATATTGCAATAGTCCTGTTTTTTATGGGACTTACCGGAATGACTCCTTCGGTGGTTCGTGCCGGACTTATGCATATCTTTGCACAGCTATCCATGATTCTTTCGAGAAAATCTAACGTATTGAACTCATTTGCTCTCTCCGGATGCGTGCTTGTTGTGCTTGACCCACTTTCTGCGGCTGACTATGGTTTACAGCTTTCTTTTGCGGCGGCATACAGCTGTATAATGTTGAGAATGATGCGTGGCGGAATTCTGCGACCGATAAAACGCTTCTTTAAAATGCATATTCCACATCTGAAAAAGCTCTCATCCGCTGTGCTTTCACTTGTTGAGACTGTGCTTATGACCTCGTTTACGAATATCAGCCTACTTCCACTTTTGTGGCTGAATTTCGGCGAGATGTCACTGCTGTCACTTCCCGCAAATATCGTATTTATGCCACTTGTATCAATGCTGATGTATCTTGGCGGAGCGTATCTTTTGTTATATCCATTGAAGCTGTTCATCGTTCCGCTTGCATTTTTGATAGATACATTTTGTGCATTTATTTTGCGTATCGCAGAGGTTACAGCACGGTTTAATATTGCCGAGATTCCGATAAATTACAGCTTTACCGTCTATTTTCTGATTCCATTAACTGTCATTGTACTGGTGATACCTTATCTTGGACGAAAAAATAAGCTGAAAGCCGTCGGAGTAGGTGCATTGGTCTTGTTGTTGTTCGGTATTTCTCTGGGCTACGTGCGTATGAATGAGACTGACGAGACATATTTCGTATATACTGCCGACAAGAATAACGATGGATTTGTTCTGCGTGCTGACGGAAAGCTCCTTATGTGTGAAATATCTGATGCTTCGTACAGCTACATATATAATTTGCTTGATGAAGCGGAGAATATGCACGTCACTGAAATAGAAGCGATGTTGTTTACACATTATCACAGCAAGCA